>NZ_JABXEM010000053.1:0-48270 GCF_013372595.1 Myxococcus sp. AM011 | reverse complement strand
GATGTGTATAAGAGACAGCCCACGCTCCGTCCGAGTCCCTCCTCTGGCGCCCTCCTCCGCTCCCTCTGAGGCAGCACCTCCTCAGAACCCAGGAGGTCCATGACTTGTGACAAGACCTCCCACGCAAGGCGAGCCCCTCCTGACAGGTCCTGGACGCTTCGGCTTCGGCGCTTGACACCTCCCATTCGTAAAGCCGAAAATCAAGACATCGCCTTAAAAATGGCAGGCTCGAAGACAGAGGACCCACCATGGCCGGGCACCCCACCGCCGATGAGCTGATGAAGCGCCTGCTGACCACTCGCGAGGCTGGCGACACCAACCACGCCAGCCCGGAGCAGCTGCGACTGCTGCGCGAGCTGACGCGGGACGCCCCCACCTTCGCGCCCGCGCTGCTGGAGCTGGCGCGGCTGCTCCAACTCGCGGAGGAGCCCGGCGTGGACCCGGAGGTCGCCTTCGCGGAGGTGCAGCGGCTGCTGGAACAGTCCGTCTCCGTGTCGCGCCGCAACGCGGTTCCGCTGGTGGAGCTGGGCTACTTCCTGGACGTCATCCGCAGCCGCGAGGACGACGCGATGGCCCTGTGGGAAGAGGGCTCCAACCAGGCCCTGAAGACGCTGGAGCAGGCGTGGGCCGGCATGCTGCGGAGCCTGGGGGATGCGCGCACGAAGGAGTCCCTGGAGAAGGGGCTGCGGCTGGCGGAGCGCGCGGAGAAGGTCTTCCCGGACTCGCCGCGGCTGTTGGACGAGGTGGCGCAGGTGCGCGAGTACGCACGACAGGACGGGCTCTTGAAGCCGGCCTCGGGGGCCTGAAGCAGCGGCCGGGGCGGACACTACCCATGAGGTGACTTCCCGCCGGAGGACGACCATACTCTCCGAGTGAGTCCGCGGGCCCGTCGGGTCCGTCCGTCATGAGGAGAGTCGCCATGTCGCCCCCGTCGTCCGACGCCTCCGCCCAGCCGCATGTGCTGCTGCGCTCCGGTCGCGCCTCATATGAGCTCGTCAAGTCGCTGGGCGCCGCGCACCACGGGGAGCTGCTCCTTGCGCGCCGCCGCTACGAGTCGGATTTCGGAGGCTACGCGGTCATCAAGCGTCCACTGCGAGCCGAGGCCGCGCACCGGCTCCTGGAGGAAGGGCGGCTCACCGCGCTCCTGCACCACCCGAACGTGGTCAGCGTGCATGACCTGAAGGGTCCCGATGACGCGCCCGTGCTCGTCTTCGAGCACACCCCGGGACACCGGCTGGACTCGCTCATGGAGGCCTCCGCCCGCGCCCACCTGCCCTTCACGGAGGGCTTCGCCCTCTACGTCGCCGCCGAAGTCGCCGAGGCGCTGCACCACGCGCACACCCTCACCGACGAGCACGGCCGGCCGCTGCGCGTCGTCCACCGCGACGTCGGTCCCCACAACATCCTCATCACCGAGCACGGCGCGGTGAAGCTGCTCGACTTCGGCGCCGCGTCGTCCACGCTCTCCGGCGCTCCGGAGGCGCAGGAGCACCCCACCAGCCTCGCCTACGCCGCCCCCGAGCACGTCGCGCGGCAGGCGTTAGACGGACGCGCGGACCTGTTCAGCCTGGGGCTGGTGCTGCTCCAACTGCTCACCGGCCGACACCTCTTCGAGGGCGCGGACCGCTTCGAGGCGGAGCGCCGCCAGCGCCGCGAGCGGGCCCTCTCCCAGGACAGCGCGGAGGAGGTGCACGCGCTGGACTCGGCCATGCAGGAGGCCGTCAGCCTGGCCGCGGCGCGGGAGCTGCGCCGTCGCATCCGCGCCTACAGCCGCGAGGACCTGGAGGACGCGCTGCGCGCGGTGCCCGTGGCCTTCCAGCCGCTCCTGCGAGGCACCCTGGCGCCCGAGCGAGAGGAGCGCTTCGGCACCGGCGCGGAGCTGGCGCGCACGCTGCGGCTGTACGCGCGCCGCGCGGGGCTCGTCTTCGGACGCGCGGACGCGCTCGCGGAGGTGACGGGCCTGAGGTACGCCTCTCTGCGCGTACAGGCCGGGGAGTCTCCCGAGGAGGTGCTGGAGGACAGGCTGTTGCCGGAGGAGGACCCCGCGAGCTGATCCCCGCACACCCCTTGTTTTTCGGAAGCGTGCGCTGGCGAACACCCGCACCGTCCCCGCGAGGACGTATCGACGCGGTGCGGCTGGCAGGACTGAGACTTCGGTACGAGTCTCAGTCTCCATGTGCACGCCAAGCCTCGTCCTCCTGGTGGAAGACCACGCTGACAGCCGGGAGCTCCTGGAGGAGTTCCTGACGATGGAGGGCTTCGCCGTGGAGACGGCGGGCAACGGCCAGACGGCGTGGGAGCGCCTGCGACGTCCACCCTGTCCGGACGCGGTGCTGCTGGACTTGATGATGCCGGTGATGAGCGGGTGGGAGCTGATGCGCCATGTCCGCGAGGACGCCACCTTGAGCGCCATGCCCGTCGTCGTCGTATCCGGCGCCGGCAGCAGCCAGCCCCTGCCCGACGGTGTGCAGGCCGCCGTGCCCAAGCCGGTGGACCTGTGGGAGCTGCGCGCGACGCTCGCCCGCGTGGTGAACGCCGCGGGCTGAGGGGCTGACGACTCAGGCCGGCGGAGGCGCGCGCGGGAGCGTCACCTGGAAGACGGTGCCGTGCGCCTCGGTGGAGGTCACCTGGATGCGGCCCCCGTGGCCCTTCACCACCTGCTCGACGATGTAGAGGCCCAGGCCCAGGCCGCCGCTGATGCTGCTGCCCTGGTGGCTGCTGGTGGCGCGGCGGAACGGGTCGAACAGGTGGGGCAGCGCCTCGGCGGAGATGGGCTCTCCGGGGTTGTGGACCTCCAGCCGCACCTCGTCGCCCAGGTCCGTCAGCGTGAGGGTGACAGGCGCATCCGGCTTGCTGTACTGGAGCGCGTTGCCGCCCAGGTTGCTCACCACCTGGAGCAGCCGGTCCGCGTCCCACTGGCCGTCATAGCGGCCCGCGCCGCCCTCCACCCGCAGGGAGCGCTCCGGCCACGCGGCCTCCAGCTCCTCCACGCCCTGGCGCACCACCGCCCGCAGGTCTCCCGGCGTGCGCTGGATGGGAATGCCTCCGCCCAGCCGCCCGCGCGTGAAGTCGAGCAGCTCAGAAATCATCCGCGTCATCCGCGCGCTGGAGCGGGCGATGCGCGTGACGAAGCGGCGCTCCCGCTCCGCGAGCACCTCGCTGTGGAGCAGTTGCGTGGTGGACAGGTGGATGGCGTTGAGGGGGTTGCGCAAGTCGTGGCTGACGATGGCGATGAGGCGCTCACCGAAGCGGGCGGCCTGGAGCGCGGCCTCCTGCGCGCGGCGGCGCTCGGTGACGTCCGCCAGCGTGGCGACCCCGGCGATGAGCGCTCCGTCCCTGTCGCGGATGGGCGCGCTGGAGACGAGCACCGTGAGCGTCCGGCCGTCCGCGTGCTTCAGCATCGCCTCCTCTCCCTGCACCACCTCGCCCGTGCGAAGGGTGCGCGCCAGCGGCCACGCGTCCGGCGCATACGGCGCCCCTTCCAGATGGCGGGCGCCGTAGGCACTGGTGAAGGTGTCCACGTTGGACATGGGCAGGAAGGGACGTCCGGTGAGCTCGGAGACCTGCCGGTTGGCGAGCACCAGCCGGCCGCTGGGCGCGTCCGCGATGAAGACGCCCGCGGGCAGTTGCTCCAGCACGGCGGCCAGGCGCGCGCGCTCCGATTCGATGGTGGACAAGAGCCGCTGCCGGTCCGCCTCCACCACGCGGCGCTGGGTGATGTCCAGCACGGTGCCCACGCGCCGTGACACCCGCCCCGTCTCGTCGCGGAAGGCGGTGACGTGGGAGAAGGCGGGGAAGCGGCTGCCATCCTCGCGCAGGTGGAGCGACTCGTACTCGTGCGAGAGCTTGGAGTTCGCGGCGGTGGCGTGGCGCGGGAGCATTCCACGGGCCTCGGGGGCAATCGTCGTCTCCAGCGGCCGGCCGATGAGGCTCTCCGGCGTGGTGCCGTGCATGCGCGCGAAGGCGGGGTTGACGTCCAGCATCGTGTCGTCCTGGGCGGACACCACGACGACGCCGACGCCCAGGCCGAAGAAGACCTCCTCCCAGCGCCGCAGGCCGGCCTCGCTCTCGCGCAGGCGAGAAAGGGACGCCTCCGCCTCCGCGCGGGCCTGGGCCTGGGCGACCAGCGCGGTGGCGCGCGACGCCATGGCACGGAACAACAGGAGGTCCTCCTCGGACAGCTCGGTGCTGCCACGGCTGCCCATCAGGGCCACGCCGATGAGCGCGTCGTTCAGGACGAGCGGGACGCCGTACAGCGCGCGCACGTCGGCGGTGCGCACCACGGCCGAGTGGGCCCGCTCGTCGAGGCTGGCGTCGTGCACCAGCAAGGGCTGGCGTGTGGCGGCGATGGTGCCGGCGAAGCCCTGCCCCACGGACACACGCCCACCTACCTCCACGCCCTCCCCCACGCCTATCTCCACGCGCAGGGTGTCCTCGCCGTCGCGCAGCAGGACCGCGGCCACGTCCACCGCGGGCACCGTGTCGCGCAGCACCTGGAGCAGCCGGAGCAGGAAGCCCGCCACGTCGGGGCTGCCCAGCGCCGCCGCGCTGATGAGGTCCATGGCATGCAACGTGCGCTCGCGCGCTCGGGTGTAGCGACTGACGGCGGAGGCGACGGCCTCGTCCATCGCCTCGTGGAAGATGCGCTCCTCCTCCGGACGGGGCGTCGGGTGGCCGCGCGCGGACCACAGGCGCAACACGCAGCTTCGCAAGAGCCGGTACTCGGCGACGACCTGCCGAAGGTCGAAGCCCCCGCCCAGCCGCTCCAGGGCGTGGTCGTCGCTGATGGCCTTCAGCCCCGCGGCCAGCTCCGAGTCGGGCCCGCGCATCATCGCCGAGATGATTTCCAGCAGGTGGGGCAGTCCGTCGCGCAGCGCGGGGCGCGCCAGGGCCTGGGCCGCGGGAATGGAGCGGACCTCCGCCTCCCACGCTTGCAGGATGGTGTCGCGGTTCTGAAGCAGGAAGTCAGCCAGGGGGATGGGCAAGGGCGTGTCGGAAGGAGTGCCCCGGGGCCGGGCACGAGGTGCGCGTGGATTTAGGGCACTCGCCCGCCCGTCTACAACCGAGCAGAAGCCTTGCGCCATCCAGGCCACACTTCATTTCGTGTCGACATCCCCGAAGGCTCGCGGCGACTGTCGCTCAATGTGACGACGCGGGCGCCATCACATCCGTGAGCCGCAGCAGGCGGTGCTCCTGCTCCAGCAGGTAGTGCACGCGGAAGCCGGAGCCCAGCACCACCAGTCCCACTTCCTCCGGGAGCAGCGGCCCCTCGAGTGGCAGTCCGGCGGCCAGCGCGGCCAGCTCCCCCTGGAGTTGCTGCCGGACCGGGGCCGGACACTTGTCGAGCGTACGCAATGCAGGAGGCGCGAGCTGAAGACGAAGAGCCATGGTCCTACTCAGGGTGACCACCTTGGGCGTGGCCAACAAGACGTGCCCAGGGTCAATGAGACTGGTGCTCTTCCAACTTCCACGAATCTGGACTTCCCGCGCGCCGCCGTGCGTCACCTCTCCGGCTGTCTTCCACCGAACGGGCCCCGCTGCGTCCAACAGGCGGGAAATGCTGGCGCGCGGTATCTGAAACAGGTCTCTTCCCCCCGGCACCATGTCTCAGGCCCTACGTCACCTGCTCCTCGTCGAGGACGACCCTTCCTGGCGGTCACGGCTGGCCGATGCGGCCCACGCGGAGGGCGTCGCCGTGAGCCACGCCTCGGACGGCGTGGAGGCCCTGGACTGGCTGCGCACGCGGCCTCGCGCGGGGCACCCCGACCTCATCCTGTTGGATTTGGTGTTGCCGAGGATGGATGGCTGGGAGCTGTACGGGCAGCTGCGCACGGATGCGCGGCTGCGGCACCTGAATGTGCTGATGTTCTCCGAGTCACTCAGCGGACAGGAGGTGCCGCTGGGTGGCGTGGTGGGCTATCTGCGCAAGCCCCACGTGCCGGAGGCGATGCTGACGGCGCTGCGCTCGAACCTCCGGTATCCGCCGGAGCTGAGCGCGCGCGAGTCCTCCGGTCCGTATGCGCTGAGCCTGGCGGAGGACGTGGCGCTGCCGCTGCGCCTGTTGCCGCATTCGGTGGGGCACGCGGTGCGCATGCACCTGCTCCACGCGGCGGAGCTGGTGGGCACCGAGCTGCCCATGGCGTCCACGTGGCTGATGGCGCTGCCGGGCACGCCTCCCGCGCTGATGGTCTCCGTGGAAGGCGTGCGGGTGGTGCTGGAGGTGGACGACGAAGCGCGCGTGCTGCGCGGCACGTCGGTGGACCTGCCCGCTCACCTGCTCAAGCCGTCCTGACGACGCGGCTCACGAGGGCCCTCCGTTGCGCACCGTGCCGTGCTCCAGGTCCAGCCACAGCAGGCGGCCGCGGGGGTCGAACACGAGCAGCGCGGTGGAGGTGAGCCGAACGCGTGGGAGCTGCTCATCCCCGTCGGTGGTGAAGGTGAACCGCGCCCGGAGGATGTCACGCGCGTCGAACAGGCGGACGCGCCAGACCTCGTTGACGAACACCAGCTCCGCGCGCCACGACTCCGAGAGGAAGCCCTTCACGCGCTCCAGGGACTCCTGGTCCGCGGGCAGCGCCGTGGCGAGGCGGGACCCCAGCGGCTTCACCCACAGCCAGTCCGCGTCGGTGATGCGGGGGTATTCGCGGTCGCTGAAGTGGACGGAAGCGCGCACCTCGCCATCGGCGGTGAGGGCGCAGGAGAGGAGCAGGACGGAGACGCCTTCCCGTCGGGGCATGAGCGAGTCGCGCGCGCGCAGGGTGGGACCGTTCCCCAGCTCGTAGACCCAGCGCTCCGCGTCGGAGGTGACGAAGCACACGTGCGTCTCGCTCGCGGCCAGCCAGGCGACGAGCCCCTGCACCTCCGACACGCGCCACAGGGCACGCGGCTCGGGGGCCTGGGCATCCAGCATCATCACCGTGTGCCTGGACGCGACGAACCACACCTCGCCGTCGTAGGTGGGGGCCCACGCGTTCATGGACACGTCGCACCACGTGGTGGCCCGACGCCGCACCACGTCCACCCGGGACACATGGTGCACCTCGCCGCGCGGGGCGACAGCCAGCACCCGGTCTCCATGGAGCGAGGCGACCAGGGAGAAGGCGGGCACGTCGAAGTGCGCGAGCCTCCGGCCCTCGGCGCTCATGAGGACGGCGCCCGCCTCGCCCAGCGCGAGCAGGAGCCGGTCTCCGGGGAGCGCCACCGCGTCGTGGATGGGGAAGGGTCCCGCATCCGCGAGTGAGGCCGTCGCCATCACCAGGGTCCGCCGGGTGTCGTGGACCCAGGAGGACTGGGCTGGAGGGACCAGCGCGGGCAGGTCCGCGCGCAGCGCGCCGTCCGGCAGGCCTTGGAGGAGCTGGGGGATGAACTCGAAGAGGAAGTGGGCCCGGCCCAGGGAGCGGTCCCGCAGGAGGGCGCGCGCGGTGGGGACGAGCACGGCGGCGCGGGCCGCGGACACAGGCTCTTTCAGCAGGGCCTGGGCGAAGGCCAGCCGCTCCGAAGGGCCCTGCGAGGAGTCATCGTCCAGCAGCGCGAGCACGCGAGGGCGCGCCGCTTCCAGCCCTCCCTGAATCGAGCCGACCCACAGCGCCAGGAGCCGCGCGCCACTCACGCCGCCCACCTCCGCGCCGCGCTCCAGCCACTCGCGCGCCTGGGGCCGAGCCTCCTGCACCGGCCAGATGGCGTGGACGGCCTGGGCCCAGTTTCCCGCGTCGGCGCGTGACTGGCCCCAAGAGAGGCGCAGCGCGTTCGCCTCGGTGGGGTGCGTGCGCTCCAGGCGCAGCACGGCGTCCGCGAAGCAGTTGTGGCGCCGGGCGATATCGATGGCGCGCCGAAAGTCCTTCGCGAGGAACCACTGACGCACCACCAGCCCGGGTGGCAGACCACGTCCTTCGGCCAGTTCGGCCGCGAGCTTGAAGCGCCCGTGCCGCTCCAGGAAGGCGACGGCCTCCTCGTGAGCGCCGAGCAGTTCGGAGAGGATGAACGCGGCCTCGTCGATGCGACCCTCGCGCTCGAAGCGCTGCAAGGCGGCGCGGTAGCGCTGGCGGAGTGCCTCGAAGAGCGCGTCGCCTCCAGCGAAGGTCGAGGCCGGACCGCGCGGTCCGAGCTGGAGCTTGAGTTCCTCTCTCGGCCCCGGCAGGCCGAGCGCCTCGCGGGTGTTGGCGGTCAGGTTCCCACCCAGGGGGATGGCATGGCGCAGCGCTTCGTGAAGGTCGCCGCCCTCGAACATCTCGAAGAGGCGGCGCAGGTACTCCGCCTTGCGGCGCCCGAGAAGGTCCCCCAGGGGCGTGTTGCGCACCAGCCATTGGGACAGGCGCGACAGCGGCCCGGGGCCCGGCGGAGGACCCGAGGGCTGGGGCGATGTGGGGCGAACTCCCGCTCCGCTTCCGGGGGCCCGCTGCGTCCCCGAGCGAGAACGAAACACCGCCCACAGACGGCTCAACAGAGATGGCGTCCTCGGAGTCAGGGCATTGCGCCGCGCGCCAGAAGTGGAGGTGCCCTTGCCGTCCCCCGAGGGCAGCGCGCCCGCCGTGGAGGACGCACTGCCCAGCCATGCCGCGAGGAGTCCGAGCCACCTGCCGACGATTCCAGGGCCCTCGCTTCCCGACGTCGCCCCGCTCGACACTTTCGACGATGCTCCCCACAGGGCGCGCAGTCGCGACAACATCCCGGCGCGCGCACCCACGACATCACCACGAGGACCCGAGCCCCCGGCGGACGACCTCCTCCAGGCGGAGCGCAGCCGCGCGAGCAATCCCGGACGCCTGGCCACCACGACCTCGGGCGGAGGAGCGCGCCCCTCCATCCGCGCCATCACCACACGTGCTTCTCGCGACGGCTCTGGAATGGAGCCACCAAAGAAGGCGCGGGTGACGGGTGCCATGGGCTCGACGGCGGAAGCCACGGGTGGTGGTGGCGCCCCCAACCCCTTCGTGGGCAGCACCGTCCACTCGGACACGTCGAACCACGAGGACAGGTCCACGACGCGCGCGCCCGACAGCGAATGCACCTGGGCGTGGCCCGCGCGCACGAGCACGAGCGAATCCCTCGCCGCGCCCAACCGTCCCCACTCCGACGCGGTCAGCGGCGCGGAGGTGAGCACACCGCCTTCCAGCGTGAGGGGCAGCCCCGGGCTCGACGCCGTCGAGACGCGCTGCACGCGCGGAGACCGCAGCAGATATCCCCCCGCCACGAACAGCACGGACATGCCCGGCGCCCACAGCGCCATCACCCGACGCCGAGCCACCTGCTCGCCGAGCAGCTCCGGGTCGAACCAGAACGCCGAGGCATTCACCGTGCCCCGGTGCACGTGCTGGCGCGGCGCGGTCCTCGCGTGCGCGAAGTTCCTCAAGAGCCCTCCGCCGTCGCGCGATAGCGCACCTGTCCGTCACGAAGGTCCAGCAACACCATCTCCCCGGTCTGCGTGAGCAAGCCGAGCAGCGACGTGGCGTGGCTGGTCTCCGCGTGCACCACCGGAGCCGAGGCCCGAGTGAGCACGTGGTGCTCCTTCGCGCCGAACCACGACAAGGTGCGCTCATCCGGTCCCAGCACCACCAACCCGGCCTGCCCCGGAGCGCCGTGCCAGCAGCCCACGCCGACCACGAAGAAGCCTGGAGGCACCATGATGTCCTGGACGGAGCCCTCTAGAAACAGTCGCCACACTCTCGGCCCGTGACTCATCGCGAGCAACCCCGAGTCCCCAGGCACCTTGACTCCGACCGCGTGACCGAAGAAGGCCTCGCCCCCTCGTGCCTCCAGCACCGTGCTCGTCGACGCGTCCGGCCCCACGACATGGAGCGTCGTCCGCGCGGGCGAGGGCGGCCCCTCCGAGGGCGCGATGTAGACAGGCTTGCAGACATTGGGCGGATTCGGAGACACGGGATACAAGCCCCGCAACCCCGTGCCCACGGGGACGCTGGGGCCACTCCGGACGTAGACGAGCTTGCCGTGAATCCGAGCCATCGCCGTCACCGAGTTGTCCAGCGCCATCAACTCGACCTTGTGCTCGGCCTTGACCAGATAGACGAGGAAGAGTTCTCCGGTCCGCGTCAGCAGCAGGACCGACTCTCCATCGCGGTCCCTCCACGAGAACAGCCGGCCGAGGCCTGAATGCGCGGCGGGGCGCTCCGACGCGTGGCCCGGCGTCCACCGCTCGGTCACCGGGCGCCGCTCACTCGCGTCGGCCCGGGGAGGCTGGGACTTGAGCGTGCCGTGGAGGACATAGCGGTCCGCCCGCTCCATCAACGCGAGCAGTCCACCATTCGAGCGCCACCCCGCGGCCAGCATCAGATGACCGGGCTGGAGCTTCATGCGTCGAGGCCGAGGTGCGGTGGAGCTGACCGAGTCGGGAATCGCCATCGCGGACACGCCGCCGTCGGAGTGGAACATCACGAGCCGGAAGCCGTCCGCCGAGAAGTGGAACGAGCTGGCCTTCGGACGTCCGGCCATCGACACGGGCTTCGCGACGCGACTCTGGAACGGGTCCCTCAGCAGACGGATGCTGTCGTCTGGAGGCGGCAGGTCCAGCACGATTGAACGCACCGGACGGGAGGCGGGACGCACGTCCACGGTGAGCTTGCGCTCCTCGGGGACCAGCACCTCCGTCACCTCGATGCGGGACATCGACTGAGCACCGGGCAGCCGCGCGAGGCGAGCACTCCCCACCAGCCACGTCTCTTCCGGAGCGTCCCCCAGGGACAAAGCCGCATGCCATGCGGCGAGTCGCTCGGCGGCGGGAGGCTCCACGTCGCGCGCGGCGAGCCAGGTGAGCAGCACGCTGGGAGTCACCTCGGAATAGGTGCCGCGCTCGGGCGAGGCCTGAAGCACGCCCCACGCGAAGGAGGCTCCGGCTGCCTGGGCACGGCGGGCCATGACGATGAGCAGCGCGAGGTGCGCGATGCGGGGGTTGCCGAGCTGGTCGGGCCCCGCGTCCAGCAGGACGACGATGCGGCGCGCACCCTGGGGCTGGCGGAAGGCGGGCTTGAGGAAGGACAGCTCACCGTAAGCGGCGCGACGCACCAGCTCGTCCGGAGCTTCCAGGGCCCACAGCCATTCACTGACGAGCAGCCGGTCGAAGGAGCCCCGGCGAGTGATTCCGTCATAGCCCTG
The DNA here is from genome assembly GCF_013372595.1 of Myxococcus sp. AM011. NCBI lineage: Bacteria > Pseudomonadati > Myxococcota > Myxococcia > Myxococcales > Myxococcaceae > Myxococcus > Myxococcus sp. AM011. The sequence goes on along the minus strand of NZ_JABXEM010000053.1, from coordinate 37,164 downwards.
GGGCTCGCCACCCTCTGTCTCTCCACGCGGCCGCAACGTCCCCATCGCCGCGGACAGCCGGGCCACGAACGGCCCCAGGTGCACGGCCAGCTCCTCGGGGAACAGCGCGAGCGACTCCGCCCACGGGCGCAGCGCGGGAGGCAGCGAGCTCAAGACGCCCCGTCCCTTCCCGCGACGGCTTCCTCGCCAGCGAGCCACGCGACGAGCGTGGCGCGATGCACCGGCCGAGCCGAGGCCACCGGGACGAGCTGAAGCGGGCCTGGAAGCACGGCGAGCGGCGTCGCGGTGTTCCCCACCAGCGCAAGCAACGCACGCTCCAGCAACGAGGCCACCACGTCAGGCGCGAGCGCACAGGGCAGCAGCAGTGACGGCGCGGTGCTGTCGCGGCCCAGGTACAGGACACCATCCACCCAAGGCAGGGACTCCGCTGCGCCCAACAGCACGAGGACGCCCTGCCCCGCGACACCGCGCCACGCGCCCAGCCTCGCGTCGTCCTCCTGAAGAGCCCGTCGCGCGAGCACGCGCGCCACCTCTCCCACGCCGACGACGGCGAGCGGCTCCATCGGCTCCGCGCGCGGTCCCCAGCGAACCGACAGGGCCCCCTGACTTTCACTGCTCATGACTCCACTCCACCGCCCTCTCGCACGTCTTGAAGACCTGTCCCTCACGTCGTCGACGCGGACCACGCCGCCACGACATCTCCGGTCAAGAGAGCCCGGCGCCGCGAGCCTCCAGCGACACCGGAGACACGAGCGCGAGCGCCTCCGTGAGCCCGGCGCGCAGGACCTTCAGGTCCTCGGTGAGGAACTCGGGAGCGAAGCTGGCATCCATCTCCCGCGCCACGCCCTCCAGCTTGAGGTGCCACGCGGAGAAGGCCTCGGCGTCGGTGTCACTGGGCCGCTCGGCGAGCAGCACCTGCCCGGCCTGGGCGATTCGCTGCGCCCGAGCCCACGGCCCCGCGCTGGCCTCCAGCGCCGCCGCCGAGAGGGCCGGGTTCTCCGTCGCCGCGAGCAGCTCCCGCAGCACATCCCGCGCGAGCGCCTGTCCTTCCTTCGTCGGCACCGCGTACACGAGCGGCCACAGGTCCGCGGTGCTCGGCACCGAGCGTCCCGCGAGCACGGCCGCCGCGGCCACCAGACGCTGCACCTTCACCGCGCGCCGGTCCGACAGCGCGAGCCCCGCCCCGCGAAGGGAGCGCAGCGCGTGGGCCAGATGCGGACGCACGGGCGCCAGGTCCGCCTCGCGCGCCGCCTGCGCGAGCACATCCAGCGCCTCCAGCGAGGCACGGCGTCCCGAACCGTCGCCCCACAGCGAGGCCCCGCCCGCGAGCAGGTCCTCCAGTCGCGGGTCCGGCACGGGCTCGACGAAGATGCGCGCCAGGAAGCGGTCCGCGAAGGCGGCGAGCGACTCGTCCTCCGGCAGTGCATTGGCCGCGCCCACGCAGACGCGCAGCGGGCAGTGCATGCGCGTGTGGCCCCGGCGGAACGTCCGCTCGTTGAGCAGGCCCAGCAGCGTGTTCAGGATGGCGGTGGAGCCGAGGAAGACCTCGTCGAGGAAGGCGATATCCGCCTCGGGCAGCATGCCCGTGGTCTCCGTCTCCACCAGCCCCTCGCGCAGCTTGCGCAGGTCCACGGGGCCGAACAGCTCGGAGGGCTCGGTGAAGCGGCCCAGGAGGTACTCGAAATACGAGCCGCCCAGCGCGCGAGCGGTGCGGCGGACGGCCTCGCTCTTCGCGGTACCGGGGGGGCCAATGACCAGCAGGTGCTCCCCTGCGACGGCGGACAGCGCGATGAGCTCCACCATGGCCTCGCGCTCGACGAGTCCCCGCCCCGCGTCGGAGAGGGCGTCGCGGACGGCGCTGGCCGCGGCTTCAAAGGTGACGGACATGGACGAAGCCTAACCGCCGGACTCCACCGGCGCGAAGCGCACCCACCCCCCACGAAGGAACACCAGCGGACGTCCACCGGCCTCGCGGTGCCGGGACGCCTGCCTGGCGATGGGGGTGGGTGCGAAAACGGGACGACCCTTGCGTGACGGAGGGCGGTTTGCTTCATGACATGGCATCCCACTTCATGCTCCGGGCGCGGGTCGGACATAGACTGCCGGCCATGAAAACGGTGTCGAAGTGGGTGGCGGTGGTGGGCGTGCTGGGCGTGGGCACCCAGGCGGTGGCGGACGGCTGGAATGGCTATGCCTCGCTGGGCGCGGGCATCTCCCTGGACCACCTGAGTGACTTCCGCGCGAAGGGGCCGGCGCTGCATGCCTACCTGGGCGTGGAGTCCCCGCCGGGGTTGTCCCTGGGCCTCCTGGCCGAAGTCTCGGAGACGTGGGGCACGGAGCTGCGAGACGCGGCGAGGGAGGACCGGTTGGAGCGCACCCAGTTGGACTACAAGGCCGTCGGAATCGAGGCGCGGCTGCGTTTCTTCCGGGACAAGCCCATCACCCCCTGGGTGGGCGCGCGGCTGTCGAAGAGCTGGGGCAGCACCTTCACGCCGGACGAGTTCGGCAACTTCCTGCGGGAGAACGTGGACACCACGAGCATGGCGTTCCGCGTGGGAGTGGATGCCTGGTTCAGCCAGCGCTGGGGCATCTCCGCCGCCACGGCCTTCCAGTTCTGCGACGTGAAGCTCACACGGGACTCAGTGGACGAGTGCGCCAAGCTGATTCAGTCGGTGATTGTGGGCCCGGTGCTGCGCTTCTGAGACACCCGCGAGCGCACTCGACTGATGCGCCGCGTGTCTCGGCCGGTGTAGAAAACCGGGGGTGAGCGAGAGCTGGGAGCAGCGAGCACGACGCGAAGCGCGGGAGATGGAAGCCGCCATCCAGAGCGCCTTCGCGCGAAGACAGTCGGACCTGGAGCTGCGCGCGGAGCTGGAGTCGCTGGCCCAGAGGCCACGCTTCCGGAGCTTCCCCTGGCTGTGGGGACCGGCGCTGAACGCGAGGGACCGGGTCCTCTTCCGTCCGCTCATCCTCTCCTGGCTGATGCCGGCCAACGTCACCACGAGCGGGAAGCTCTTCGACCCGTGGAAGAGCGAGTACACCGCCGCGCTGGAGACGTGGCTGAACGATGCGGACCGCGCCGACGATGTGGCCGTGTTCCGCAAGCTGTACAGCTGGAAGCTGCAGGGGCTGGGCAAGAAGCAGGAGCCGGTGTGGCGCGAGGACGTCGCGCGGCGCTTCCGGGGCGCGAAGATGCGGAGCGCCCGGCACCTCGAGTTGAGCAAGGTGGAGCAGCTCCACCTCCGGCTGGATGAGGCGACAGCGCTCGCGCTGGACGCGGTGGACCCGGAGGCGGCGCGCCCTTTCATCCGTCAGCACCTGCCCTTCCCGGGGACCACCTGGTCCCGGCCGAAGAAGCCGATGCCGATGTGGAGCACCTACCGGGAGCGCCTCTTCGCCAGGGGAGACATGGAGCAGGCGTGGACGGTGTATCGCCGGCTGGTGTCCGATGAGGCCTGGCGCGAGGACGCGCTGGCGCTCACCCAGTCCATCCAGGAGCCGGAGGCGCTGGTGCGCGCGCTGGACGAGCATCATCCGGAGTTCGCCCCCACCGTGGCAGCCCACGTCTTCGTGGAGTTGGTGGAGCGGCGCGGGCGCGACGTGGTGCCCTATGTCCTGGAGCACCTGCGCTCGGTGTTCCCGCGCTGGGCGGGCCTGGGGAGCATCAACGGGGCGAAGAACGCGAAGGCGCTGCCGGAGTTGCTGGAGCTGTGCCGGGTGCGCGGCTGGGAGGACGTGTGGAGCGCGGCGCTGCGCACCTCCGCGACGGAGGAGACATTCGACACCGAGGTGCGCAAGCTGGTGAAGGACGCGGACCGGGACGAGCAGGTGGCGCGGCGTCGGCTCCTCCAGGTGGCGGGGGCGGGGGCCGAATGGAACCTGCCAGGGCTCGGCTTCGCGAGGGTGTTGCCGCTGACGGACGCGACGGCGGTGGCGATGTACGAGCGCTTCCCGGAGCTGGTGCGCGGCCCCTTCCGGATGCACGTGGCCTCCGGCTGGCACGCGGCGTACCCGGAGCTGGTGGCGCGAGTGTTGGAGCGGCGCGACGAGGAGCTGCTGGATTTCATCGCGAGCCGAGCCGCCACGCAGCCCGTGCCCGAGCATGGCGCGAACAAGCGACAGAAGGAGTGGACGCGGGTGTTGGAGGCGCTGGCGACGCACTACGAGGAGCTGCCGAAGGAAGGCGGCGTGTTCGCGCGTCGGGCCGCCAACGCCCTGGGGGCGGTGCCCGCGTTCTCCATCTGGGATTTCGACGGGTTGTTGTCGCGGAACCGGCTCGCGCGGCTGTTCTTCCAGCGCTCGGATGACTTCTACCTGGCGGACCCGCTGGCGGTGAGGGACTTGCTGGAGGCGCCGCAGATTCACGTGCAGGCGCTCGCGTTCCGACTCTTGGGGCGGGACTCGGCGCGCGCGAGTGCGCTGGCGATACTCAACCTGGACCTGCTCCAGGCCACGCTGTTGAGGCCCCTGCACCGGCGCACGCGGCTCGCGGCCTTCGGAGCGCTGGCCAACGCCGCGCTGAATCACGAGGACACCGCGAGGGTGCTGTTGCCCCGGATGCGTGAAGCCTTCGCGCTGCCGGACAAGCGCTATCCGAAGGAGGCCCTGGTGGAGCTGCTGGCGAAGGTGCTCACGCGCTGGCCCGAGCTGCGAGGCCCGTCGGAGGTTCCCCGAGTCTTCTCCGCGACCACGAAGGAGGCCGCGCCATGACGGTGGTCGACCTCCTCTACGCGACGCCGTCGGTCTTCGAGTCCACGCGGGAGCGTGCGTTGCTGGGCTTGTCGGCGGACCAGCATCGCCCGGTGCGCTTCCACGCGAAGGTGGCGAAGGACGTGCTGCCGATACGACTGGCGCTCCAGGCGTTGGGGCAGCTCATCTGGCAGTCGGACGAGTGGAGCTCGGAGTGGATGGGGGGATTGATGGACCCCATCATCACGGTGCATCCGGACCGGGTCTTCTTCGAGGCGTTCAGTCAGGACCAGAGTTCGTACGGAATGGTCATCGTGGACCGGAGCCGCTTCGAGCCCGAGGGCGAGGTGCGCTGCGGCACCACCAACGTGGACTTCACGGCGTGGCTGTGGGCGGCGCTGGCGGAGATGCGCTCCAGCCGGGAGACGCACCTGCGAGTGGGGGCGGAGGGCTTCGAGGTCCGCACGAAGGGCTCGGGAGGACGCTTCGAGCAGAAGGTGGAGGTGCCGGACGAGTGGGTGCGAGGCTTCCTCCAGCTCCAGGGCGGCATGGCGATGCCGGGCACGAAGCTGACGGTGCGGCCGGTGGACCTGCTCTCGGCGGTGCGCCACCTCACCTTCACCAAGGCGAAGGTGTCCCCGCGAGCGCTGCGCTACGTGCTCACGCCGGGCCATGACGCGAAGCTGGTGCTGGAGCCGTGGGAGCACGAGGTGCCGCTGCGAGGAGCGACCCATGGCGCCACGGAGCCGCGCACGGTGCGCACGTGGGGCCGGAGACGACTGCGGTTGCTGGAGCCGTTGCTGCCGTACGCGGACAAGGTGGACATCTACCTGAAGGGCCGGGCGCTGCCGCACTTCTACGCGGTGCACCTGGGGCCGGGCGTGCGCTTCGTGCTCGGGCTGTCGGGATGGACGGCGAACCGGTGGACGGGCACGGCGGGGATGGACCTGTTGCTGGAGCCCGAGCAGGACAGCGAGCTGATGGAGCGGGTGCTCGGGTTGTTGCGCGAGCGCGTCCACGTGTCCACGGAGGAGGTCGCGCAGGCGTTGGGCGTAAGCAAGGCACGAGCCGCGGGGGCGCTGGCGGGGCTGTGCGCGGCGGGGCGGGCGATCTTCGACGTGGAGGCGCGGAGCTGGCGGCACCGCGAACTGTTCACCGCGCCGGTGGACCTGGGCCGGCTGTATCCGCCGGATGCGAGGCGCGAGGAGGCGGAGCGCCTGGCGGCGGCGGACGCAGTGAAGGTGACGTCGGAGACGACGCGAGAGACACGCAAGGTGCGCAAGCTGCCGACACCCGAGGGCGCGGTGGTGCGCGAGGTGGTCTACCGCGACTGGGTGGTGCACGGGCACGTGGGGACCCAGCAGGACGTGGAGCTGGTGTTGAACGACGAGGACCGGCTGCTCTTCGGCAAGTGCGGCTGTGAGTACTTCCGTGAGCACCTGATGAATCAGGGGCCGTGCGCGCACCTGCTGGCGTTGCTGCGATTGGCGAAGGCGCGGCGCAAGGAGCTGGCGAGCTCGGTGCCGGCATCTGCCGAGGCGCTGACGGTGAGCGCGGCGGAAGCGGCGGCGCGGAGGCCGAGGAACGCCGACACGGACGATGACACCGACGCGGACGACACCGAGGCGCTTGACGAGGACGGCGGCGATGACGATAACCGGTGATGCTCTCGGGAAGGGCCTGGGCTCGCGGATGAGCCGTCGGTGCCGTGGTGTTTCGCCGCGGCGGTGTTCTGTCTCCTTCTCTTCTCCAGGGTCCCTGCGTACGGAACGCAGGGAGCCCCGGGTCCAGCGCCTCGCAGGTCGTCCCCTGGCCCCTCCCGGAGCACCATGAGCTGGCTCGATTGGTTCAAGGGGTTGTTCTCCCCCAAGCCGGTGACTCGCGATGTCTCACGGTTGGATGCGCCGTTCGAGCGCGACGCGAGCGACCGTCCACCCGACGTGGTGCGCGAGACGGTGGCCACCTCGGGACCGCTGAAGCCCGGCCACCTGCGCCAGATTCTGAGAGACGCGCGGCTGCTGCCCAAGGGCAAGCGGGTCTACACGAAGAAGCGGAAGCGGCTCTTCAGCGCGCTTGAGGCGCGGCGTTTCTTCTCCACGGCGTTCCGGACGCGGAATCGGAACGTGCGCGACTTGCTCCCGGACGAGGCACAGCTCGCGCGGTACGGGCTGCCCGTGTGGCGCACGGAGGAGGACGTGGCCACTGCGCTGGGCTTGTCGGTGGGACAACTGCGGCACTATTCGACGCACCGGGCGCAGGAGCGGGTGTCGCACTACGTGACGTTCACCGTGCCGAAGCGCTCCGGAGGCCAGCGGCTGTTGCATGCACCGAAGCGGAAGCTGAAGGCGATACAGCGCCGACTGTTGGACGTGCTGGTGTCGAAGCTCCCGGTGAGCGAGCAGGCACACGGCTTCGTGACGGGGCGCTCCATCAAGACGGGAGCGGCGCCGCACGTGGGCAAGCGAGTGGTGTTGAAGCTGGACCTGAAGGACTTCTTCCCATCCGTCACGGTGAGCAGGGTGCGAGGGCTGTTGTTGGCCTTCGGGTATGGCTATCCGGTGGCGGCGACGCTGGCGGTGTTGATGACGGAGGCGGAGCGTCAGCGGGTGGACGTGGAGGGGACGGTGTTTCACGTCCCGGTGGGTCCGCGAGTCTGCGTGCAGGGCGCGCCAACGAGTCCGGGGCTGTGCAATGCGGTGCTGACGCGGCTGGACCGGAGGTTGGCGGGGCTGGGGCGGCGGTATGGCTATGCGTATACGCGCTACGCGGATGATTTGACGTTCTCCGGGGATGACGTGGGGGCGCTGGAGAAGGTGCGAGCGCTGGCCGCGAGGTACGTGCGGGAAGAAGGCTTCGAGGTGAATGCCGAGAAGACGCGCGTGCAGCGCAAGGGTGGGCGGCAGCGAGTGACGGGCGTCACGGTGAACGAGGGGCTGGGGTTGTCGCGAGAGGAGCGGCGGAAGCTGCGGGCGATGATTCACCAGGAGGACCGGGACGGTGGGGATGCGAAGCGGAGCGCGCGCATCGACGGGATGTTGGCGTATGTGGGGATGTTGAATCCCGAGCACGCGTCTCGCCTCGCGAGGCACCGCAAGCCTCGGGGTGGGTGAGTCGCTGGACGGATTGATGTGTGTGATTTCACAACCCCGCACAAGACATTGAGGGGTTTTCCACTGCGGGGAGCGCGGGTGCGTTGTGGCGTGAGGAGGTGACCCTTTACACCGGGCGCCCCACCCTCACAGGAGTTGCGCCATGGCGACCGCCACCCGCTTCGCATTCACGCAGCCGAGCTCACCTGGGACCGAGTTCATCATCGAGTTGACGGACGACAAGACGATCAACCATGCACGGAAGATTCTCTCCGGCCAGGAGACGAACGAGGTCCACGTGCATGGGCGAATCATCAAGAGGATGCAGCCGTACAATCCGAAGTTCTCGTTCCATCTGGACCCGGCGACCATCCAGTTCTTCTCGATGGCCATCGAGGTCTGCGACGCGAACATGGTGTACGTGGAGGACCACCTGGACGAGGCGGGAGGCGCCTTCCTGCCGGGCAGCCACTGGTGCCCGTGGGACTCCAGGCTCACGCGCGAAGTGAAGTAGCGAAGGGCCTCGACGGGCCTCATGCCTCGGTTGAGCGCGGCTAACGCGTTCCGAGGGTGAGGCCCCGAGAGGATGAGGGCCAGGCGCTACAGTGGATGGTCATGAGTGACCTTCCATCCGTCCCGAAGCCCGTCGCGCCGCGCTGGCTGTATCTGCACGGGTTCGCATCGGGGCCCGACTCGGCCAAGGGAGTGGCCGTGGCAAGGCACTTCGAGGCAAGAGGCGTGCACGTCGCGAGGCTGAACCTGCGAGTCCCCTCGATGGAGCAGCTCCGGTTGAGCGCGATGCTGGAGACGGTGCGAGCGGCGCTGGGAGAGAAGGAGGACCGGGCAGTGCTCTTCGGCTCCAGCCTGGGAGGCCTGACGGCGGCGAGAATCGCGGCGGAGGACGCGAGGGTGTGCGGGCTGGTCTTGCTGGCCCCGGCGTTCCACGTGGTGTCGCAGTTGCGCAAGCGGATGGGTGAGGCTGCGTGGGGGCACTGGAAGACGTCGGGTTGGATTGAGACGGACGACTTCGCGGAGAAGCGCAAGGTGCGCATCCACGCGGGGTTCATCGACGATGCGGAGACGGTGGACGCGCGCACGGGAGGCTGGCCGGACGTGCGAGTGCCGACGCTGTTGATCCACGGGACGAAGGACGACACCTGCGACATCCGTTACTCGCGCCAGTGGGTGGAGGGGCGAAGGAATGTACGGATGGTGGAGGTGGATGACGGTCACGAGCTGACCGCGTCCCTCCCGCGAATCCTCGCGGAGTCGGAAGAGTTCCTGCGTCCCTGGGGGGCGTGAGAGACAGGGACTCAATCCAGGGACATCGAGCCGAGTCCTCACTGCGCCCCCCAGAGAACTTCGAACCGTGACGTGTCAGCCGATGCTGGCATCCTGAGTTCGGCCGTCGAGGGTACCCCCTGAACTGGAGGACGCGGATGAAGGCCCGTTGGGTCGTCTGGTTGTTCCTGGCACTTGCCAGCGTGGGCTGCTCCGCGGCACGAGTGGTACGACTGGAGACAGCGAACGAGCCGACTCTCGTGCACACTCCCATCATTGAAGATGATGCAGGGCCCGTGGAGCTTGACGGCGACGAATTCGAAGAAGCGGTGGCGGTACTCGCTCGTGATGTGCGGGTCTTCACCAATCCCCTTCGCGAAGCCCGCCAGCTCTTCGGGGTTCCTGAGAGAAGCGCGGTGTATCAGTACGAGAGCAGAGGCCCACGTCTCATCCCGCTGAAGGAGGATGATTCATCTGAGGGTCTGCGGCTCCTGGAGTCCTATGCGGATGAGGAGCTGACACAATCCTATGGCAAATGGTGCGCACGCAAAGACCAACCAGGCGACTGCCTGCATCTGCTTGCCGAAGGCCCTCTGCTCGCCAGTGATGGCAAGTACTCGCTGGCCATGGCCATCGCAATGAGCTCCGTGTGGGAGGAGACGGCCGAAGCGTTGGAGGACATGGCCGACCCACAGGCGCTCCTCGCGACGGTGACCGCCTCTGTCAGCATGTACATGCTCCTTTGGACGCTGCCCGAACCTTTCTCGAAGGGATTGGCGTCCCTGCTGACGGCTTCGGCAATCGCCTACCTGGGTGTGGATACGGTGTGGCGGATTCTCAATGGTTGGATCTCACTGGTGCGCCAGGTAGATCGTGCCACCAACTTCGCTCAGCTCAGTGAGGCTGGTGAAGCGTATGGGGAAGTCCTGGGAGAGAACGCCGCGCGCATCTTCGTCATGCTGGCAACGGCGGCCATTGGGGGCACCCTCGGCCTGACTGCGAAAGCATCGGGACTGCCGGGCTCCGCGCAAGCGGCACTCGCTGTAGAGACACAGGCGGGCTACCGCTTCGTGGCGATTGGCGGCGTGCGGTCCGTGGCGCTGACGGCCGAAGGATTCACCATCGCGCTGGCCCCCAACGCGGTGGCGATGGCGGCCCGGGGAATGAGTGACGGTCCCACGGAGAATCATCACCTCGCCACGAACAAGAATAGTGTCTCCAAGGCACGTGGTGGCCCCTGGACACCCAAGTTCGAGAAGATCTTCCGGAAGGCGGGGATGGAGCTGGATGACGTGGAGAACATCGTGTCCCTCCAAGGTCACAAAGGGCCGCATCCCCAGGAGTACCACGACCTGGTCCACGAACGCCTCTACGGCGCGACCCTCCATTGCCGTAAGGTTTCGGAGTGCAGGGAAGTCCTGACGAGGGCCCTCAATAGACTGGCGGTGGAGGTCCGCACGCCAGGAACACGACTGAACCAGCTTCTCACCAAGAGTTCATTGCCCTAGATGCCCGCCATGTCCCAGCGCTTCTTCAGGTTGAAGGAGGATGTCCATGCTCCAGGCCGTTGGCATCTCGATGACCCTACGGACCGTCATGGGCGCGAGGTGGACGACCCGCGAGATTTCAACGCAGGGCACCCGGTTCCTGTTGAAGGGCGACTGAAGGTACCCATTCAGCATGCAGGGAAGCCGCTGGACTTCACCTTGACGGCGCTCAGCGTTCCCATCGTCCACATCAAGGTCGCGGAGATCTTCACGGCGCTGGCCCCTGGCGACGTACAGCTCATTCCCGTGGACATCCAAGGTCACGCGGACCAGTACCTCATCCTGGTGGCAACAAAGCTCATCCACTGCATCGACGAGAAAGCGTCCGCGGTGCAGTTCTGGATGCCGGAAGACGGCCTGCCGGAGAAGGTCGGGCAGTACTACGCCGTCGACGACCTGCACATCGACCCGACGAAAGTGGGAGAGGCCAGGACGTTCCGCACGGCGGGCTGGCCGCTCGCCCTCATCATCCACGAGGACATCAAGGAGGCCCTGGAGCGGGCCAAGGCTACAGGCCTGACGTTCACCCGGGTGTAGCTTGCGCGAAGACTCCTCACGATCCTCGCGGTCACGAGGAGCAACGCGACTCCTGTCGGCGGACTTTGAGGCCAGCCAGTTTCAATTCACGCTCCTCGCGGTCACGAGGAGAGACTGCGCCAACGCGGCACGGAGGCGGGCACCAACGCGTTTCAACCCACGCTCCTCGCGGTCACAAGGAGCGACCGTTGTACTTACGCAGCAGGTAAGAGGCGTGCTCGTTTCAACCCACGCTTCTCACTGTCACGAGGAGCGACTCGACCGGCTCCGGCTCGATCAAGCTTCTGGTTTCAACCCACGCTCCTCGCGGTCACGAGGAGCGACGCACCACCCAGAGGTGGCTGCCGCCCTGATCGCAGTTTCAACCCACGCTCCTTGCGGTCACGACGAGCGACGCCGTCTCGACTGCGCGTCGGACGCGAATCCCTTGTTTCGACCCACGCTCCTCGCAGTCACGAGGAGCGACTCGACCGGCTCCGGCTCGATCAAGCTCCTGGTTTCAACCCACGCTCCTCGCAGTCACGAGGAGCGACGTCCGTTAGCGCGACGTGCAGCACCTGGTGGCGGTTTCAACCCACGCTCCTCGCGGTCACGAGGAGCGACGACGTCAGCGTCCCGGCCCCCATGGGCGGCGAGTTTCAACCCACGCTCCTCGCGGTCACGAGGAGCGACCTCGTACCACTTGGGGGCGGCATTCCGACTGCCGTTTCAACCCACGCTCCTCGCGGTCACGCGGAGCGACTCCAGGTCGCGCACGTACCCGGGCTTCTGACGGTAGTTTCAACCCACGCTCCTCGCGGTCACGCGGAGCGACCAATGACTCCCGACGCGGCCTTGACGTTCGTGGTTTCAACCCACGCTCCTCGCGGTCACGCGGAGCGACCTCGCGGCGGGAAAGCTCCTCTGCTGGAGCGCCACGTTTCAACCCACGCTCCTCGCGGTCACGAGGAGCGACCTGCGTCTGGCCCTCCGTGGCGATTTGGACGCCACGTTTCAACCCACGCTCCTCGCGGCCACGGGGAGCGACGCGTCCGACCCAGAGCTCCGTGGTCCGGTTGTTGGCATTTCAACCCACGCTCCTCGCGGTCACGAGGAGCGACCTGCGCGACTTGACGGCTGACAGCGCTGTGAAATTTCAACCCACGCTCCTCGCAGTCACGAGGAGCGACTGCTCGACGCGCTCCTGCCGGTGCTGACGCGCTGATTTCAACCCACGCTCCTCGCGGTCACGAGGAGCGACGCAGTACCGCCAGACCATCGCGACGGCCAAAGAGTTTCAACCCACGCTCCTCGCGGTCACGAGGAGCGACCAGCGACTTGACGAGGCCCGAGTGGTCGTCCTCCGTGTTTCAACCCACGCTCCTCGCGGTCACGAGGAGCAACCGTACACGATGTAGCAGTCCCGGAGGGCCGCGTAGTTTCAACCCACGCTCCTCGCGGTCACGAGGAGCGACCGGAGCGCTTCGCTGGCGGCGCGGGAACACGTGGTTTCAACCCACGCTCCTCGCGGTCACGAGGAGCGACCCTGACGACTACTGGGGCCCACTAATCTGAATCGGTTTCAACCCACGCTCCTCGCGGTCACGAGGAGCGACTGCGGAACCTGCTGAAGTACGTGTTCTTCACCGCGTTTCAACCCACGCTCCTCGCGGTCACGAGGAGCGACAAGAGTCGACGTTGATGACGATGGTCCCGTTCCGGTTTCAACCCACGCTCCTCGCGGTCACGAGGAGCGACCATGCCCACGTTGGGCAACGCCACCGCGCCAGCGTTTCAACCCACGCTCCTCGCGGTCACGAGGAGCGACTGCGGGTGCGTTGGCGCTGCTTCGTGAGAATCTGGTTTCAACCCACGCTCCTCGCGGTCACGAGGAGCGACCGGCCGGGCACTACCTCTTCTACACGGACGAAGAGTTTCAACCCACGCTCCTCGCGGTCACGAGGAGCGACTGAGCCACCGTCGCCCCAACTGCGTCGCATTGCTGTTTCAACCCACGATCCTCGCGGTCACGAGGAGCGACGACGGACGCCAACGACAGGGACCCTGCCGGGAACCCGTTTCAACCCACGCTCCTCGCGGTCACGTGGAGCGACTGGACCACCACCTGCTCCAACGGCACGCCGCCGTTTCAACCCACGCTCCTCGCGGTCACGAGGAGCGACCACTACGACAGTCTCACGATTCGACTCCGCGAGCTGGTTTCAACCCACGCTCCTCGCGGTCACGAGGAGCGACGAGAACGGCGTCTTCCTGGCAGGGCTGGACGTGTTTCAACCCACGCTCCTCGCGGTCACGAGGAGCGACAACCGTGCCCTCCAGATGCTGAAGTTGGCGAGCCAGTTTCAACCCACGCTCCTCGCGGTCACGAGGAGCGACTTCAACTCCCGCTCCAGGTGGGCGCGATCTGGTGTTTCAACCCACGCTCCTCGCGGTCACGAGGAGCGACCTCGGTGGGGCGTGCCCTGGGGCGCTTGTGGAGTTTCAACCCACGCTCCTCGCGGTCACGAGGAGCGACCGGCAGAGCAGCAGGATGTTCTGGTCCATGGACGCGTTTCAACCCACGCTCCTCGCGGTCACGAGGAGCGACTCGTCTGCCTCTTGCTGTCCGCGCGCCCACGATTCGTTTCAACCCACGCTCCTCGCGGTCACGAGGAGCGACACAGCGACTACGTCTGTAGCAAGCTCGGGACCCGCGTTTCAACCCACGCTCCTCGCGGTCACGAGGAGCGACCTGGGTGCGCGTCAGGTCCGCCTGGAGCTCGGCCTGTTTCAACCCACGCTCCTCGCGGTCACGAGGAGCGACTCACCTTCCATGGGTTCGGGCTCACAGACATCCGGTTTCAACCCACGCTCCTCGCGGTCACGAGGAGCGACGACCCGGGCCGCGAGGGACGAGCTCGGTGGCCTCCAGTTTCAACCCACGCTCCTCGCGGTCACGAGGAGCGACGGTTCGGTGCGCTCGCTGCAAGGCGTCTCGGCGGTTTCAACCCACGCTCCTCGCGGTCACGAGGAGCGACTCGGCCCCTGACGGGTGGGCGAGCGTCAAAACGGTGTTTCAACCCACGCTCCTCGCGGTCACGAGGAGCGACCTCCAGCCGGTTGCGCACCAGCCAGATTTCCTCGTTTCAACCCACGCTCCTCGCGGTCACGAGGAGCGACTTGGTGCAGACGACAACGTGGCTCCCACCAATGGTTTCAACCCACGCTCCTCGCGGTCACGAGGAGCGACCTCACCCAGTCACCCGCGGAGTCACCATGTTCGGTTTCAACCCACGCTCCTCGCGGTCACGAGGAGCGACTGGGGCTCGTTGACGTCCCCGCGCGCCAATGCATCGTTTCAACCCACGCTCCTCGCGGTCACGAGGAGCGACCCACCGCCGAGGAGGAGCGCGCCAGGCGCGAGAGGTTTCAACCCACGCTCCTCGCGGTCACGAGGAGCGACTGACACGCCATGCGGACCTCAATGGGACTGCGGGTTTCAACCCACGCTCCTCGCGGTCACGAGGAGCGACCCAGCGCTGCGCCCAGCCGGACGGCGTGTCCTTGTTTCAACCCACGCTCCTCGCGGTCACGAGGAGCGACCCGGGCGATGAGCGTCTGCTCCGTGTCCCGAGCGTTTCAACCCACGCTCCTCGCGGTCACGAGGAGCGACCTGGCGCGCCCATGGTCCTTCGTCTCGCACGGCAGTTTCAACCCACGCTCCTCGCGGTCACGAGGAGCGACGCCCCGACGGCCTGCTGGAGTGCTCCGGCAGGCAGTTTCAACCCACGCTCCTCGCGGTCACGAGGAGCGACTCACCGGCCGTCGATACCTCATCACCGCCGCGCAGTTTCAACCCACGCTCCTCGCGGTCACGAGGAGCGACGTTGAGGTGGCCAGTGGCCGCGTCCCAGCGGCGGTTTCAACCCACGCTCCTCGCGGTCACGAGGAGCGACAGCGCCCACGCGCCGAATTCCATGCGCCACGCGTCGTTTCAACCCACGCTCCTCGCGGTCACGAGGAGCGACGACGGAAGATGCGCACGTTCGCTGAGCAGTTCGAGTTTCAACCCACGCTCCTCGCGGTCACGAGGAGCGACAGACGGCAGTGGGGACGGCGCAGGCGGCTGCGACGTTTCAACCCACGCTCCTCGCGGTCACGAGGAGCGACTGGCCTGCGGGGTTCCCTCTGTGTTCCGCTTGATGTTTCAACCCACGCTCCTCGCGGTCACGAGGAGCGACCGAGGTGAATACGGCCCTTGTCCTAACTAGGCAGTTTCAACCCACGCTCCTCGCGGTCACGAGGAGCGACGAGCCCACGGAGTAGACTTGGCTGCCGTCGCTGTAGTTTCAACCCACGCTCCTCGCGGTCACGAGGAGCGACTCTGCCGCGCCACGTCGGAGCGCCGCACGTTTTCGTTTCAACCCACGCTCCTCGCGGTCACGAGGAGCGACCGCCCAGCACGAGCAGCACGGCCAGCACCACTACGTTTCAACCCACGCTCCTCGCGGTCACGAGGAGCGACGACACCAGCCGAGTGCTTGGCGTGGCGATGATGGCGTTTCAACCCACGCTCCTCGCGGTCACGAGGAGCGACCGCCCAGTGGGCCCGTCGGCGCGTCCCACTCGTGTTTCAACCCACGCTCCTCGCGGTCACGAGGAGCGACTACGCACATGCACCACTACACGCTGATGATCGTTGTTTCAACCCACGCTCCTCGCGGTCACGAGGAGCGACTCTGCCCGTCCAAGCTACCAGAACTCCAAGGGAATCCAGCCGCTTCGCGCGAACCCAACTCCCCACGAGCGACCCCAAACCCGGCGCTCACCGAGCCCCCCCGCGCAACCTCTGAATCCTATTGGAGATTTCAAAGAACGCGAACCTCCGACGGAGCCCACACCGGCACAGGTCCGCGCGCCCCAATCCGGGCACGCGAGCCCCTCACAGGATGAGCGGTCCCTCCACATCCAACGGCACCCTCGCGCCATGGTGCTCCGTCTTCCGAGCCACATCCTCGCTCAGGAAATAGAACCGCAGACTGTCGCTCGCATCATCCAGCTCCGCGAGCAGCCGTGCGCGCAAGACCACCCAGTCCTTCGGCTCCAGCACACACTCGAAGACCGAATACTGCACCCGGACCCCATGGTCCTTGCACGCCCGAGCAATCCGCCGGAGCCGGCGTGGCCCGTCCGCATCGGAGACCCGGACGTCGTAACACACGAGCACAGTGACCTTTCGCATCAGCGCACCGCGAAGGGCGGATAGCCATCCAGCTCGCCCCGGAGCGCTCGAGCCAGCAGCAACGCCTGCAGATGGGGAACCAGCCCCCAACTCGTCTGCTGCCCCAGGAACACATGCTGGACCTCGACCTGCTTCGCGCCCTGGTACGCCACGAGGAACGTCTTGCGCGCGTCGTCCTTGAGCATCACCGCTCCCGCCGCCTCCGTCTTGAAGTCCTCCGGCTTGAGCTGCCCCCGGTTCACCAGTGAGAAGACCAACCGGTCCACCACGGGCGCGCGGAGCTCCTCCATCAAGTCCAGCGCGAGTGACAGCCGCCCAGGCCGGTCCTCATGGAGGAACCCCACCGCCGGGTCCAGCCCCACGCCCGCCAGCGCCCCCGCGCAGTCCTGCGCCAGCAGGGCATACCCGAAGGACAGCAGCGCATTCAGCGGGTCCCTCGGAGGCCGCCGGTTCCGACCATCGAACACGAACCGCCGAGCATCACCCTTCAACAAATCAGGGAACACCTCGAAGTAGTCCCGCGCCGCGATGCCCTCCAGCCCTCGCACCTGGTCCAGGTCATCCGCCCGCTCCAGCGCGCGAAGATGACCAGACAGTCGCCGAGCCGCCTCCTCCAGCGACGCCTTGCGCTCCTCCGCCGCGTCCCGCCGCGCATGCAAGAGGAACTGGCGAGCATTCCCCAACTTCCCCACGACCATCGCCCGAGCGATGGCCAGCGTACGAGCCCCGTCATCCGCGGCGCGGAACTGCGTACGCCGCAGCAGCACGTTGCCGCCAGGCAGCCCCTCGACTCGCGCCAGGAATCGCCCCGTCATCCCGAAGAACGACACGTGAATCCCCGCCTCCACGCAGCTCTCCAGGAGCTCCGGCGTCATCCACGCACGCGCCAGACACACCACCGAGCGCAGATGACGCAATGGCACCTCCGCCTTCTTCTCGTCCTGAATCGTCACCACCACGCGCTCGCCCTCCTTGTTCAGGCGGGTGCCCTCCACGGTGATGAACAGCGTATTGAGCGCGGTCGTCATGCCAGTCCTCCTCCAGTGACACGTCAGGGCCCGCGCTTCAGGGGTCCACGGGCTCCACCATCCGCCGCAAGTGCTCGGAGACACTCCGCTGGCCCGCGGTGACCTGGGGCAGACACATCGGCTCCAGCGAGCACGCCGCGCACTTCGGCGCCCTCGGCACGACGGGCACGCACCGTCGCGCCAGCAGCTCATGCATCCTCGCGATGGCCTCCTCCGTCCGAGCCCGGAGTCGCGCATCGAAGAGCACCGCCCGCCGCCGATGCTCCGCGCCATGAAAGAGCGCGCCCTCGGGAACCCCGACGCCGTGCATCTCCTCCAGACATAGCGCCTGGGCACAGAGCTGCACGGCGTCCGCGTCGTGCGACTTCCGCCGCCCGCGCTTCACCTCCACCGGGTACGGCCGCCAGCCCGTGGGACTGGCGGGGTCCGGGTGGTACTCGACCAGGTCGGCGCGGCCTGAGACACGCAGCCGCGAGCACCCCAGCCGAACCGCGCGCTCCACACGGCGGCCCGGCCGGGCGTCATGCCCCGGAAGGTCCACCCGCTCATGGAGCAGCCGGCCCAGGGCGGTGTTCACATCCTCCCGCCACAGTTGCTCGACATGGATGAGCGCCGCCTGCCGTTCGCAGAACAGCAGGTGCTGCAAGGCGGACAGCGCCACCCAGGTCTCGCGCGCGTCGCTCATCCCGCCAGGTCCATCACCTCGATGCCCTCGGGTAGCTTCGCCGTGTCCACCTTCACCGTGTAGTCCTTGAACGCCCGAGCGGGCTTCTCCGGCTGCACGGGCTCGACATGGACGCGGTCGAACAGCGCATGCGCGGGCGCGTTGCCCAGCTCGGAGCCGTGCTTGAAGACGATGACCTTGCGCATGGACATCAGCCCTCGCGCGGCGCTGCGGTCCAGCTCGAACATGTTCGCGAAGGCCTTGAACAGCAGCTCCAGGTCCGTCTGGTTGAACTTCGTCTGCCTCGCGAGGTGCGGCGAGATGAAGCCATGCGCGCGGTACAACCCGTAGGGCACGGTGTTCTTGCGCCCCATGGTGCGGTTGTCACCGCCCTGCTTCTCCGCCTCCGCTTCCGTGGCCACGGCCATGCGGGTGATGGAGTGCTCCTGGGAGACGATGGGGCTCACCGAGCGGGCGAAGGTGAGCTGCACGGGTCCACGAACCTGCCCCGCGTTGGGGCCCGTGGACATGACGGCGCCAAAGGTACGGACGTCGAAGAACGTCTTGCACATCCATTCGCGCCCCTTCTCGACCTCGGAGCCCTGCGCCTTTCCCTTGGTGTCGCGCTTCTTGCCGTCCTTCTCCACCTTGGGCTTCTCGTTCAAGTCGATGCCCAGGTCCTTGTACGCGTCGTTGATGGACACGTTCAGGATGGCCTTCTCCTTCACGAAGATGTCGAACCCTGGCTTCTTCTCCTGCGTGAGCTGGATGAAGTTGCGCACCTTGCGCTTGAGGCTCACGTCGGTCACCAGCCCGTGGCCCGTCTCCGGGTCGATGCGCGGCAGGTTGCCCGCGTCGGGGTCTCCATTGGGATTGCCGTCCTGGACGTCGAACAACAGGACGAAGTCGTGGCGGTTCTTGAGCTCGGTCATGGCGTTCTCTCTCTGGAATGGGTGGAAGCGGAAGCGGGGTCAGTCGGCGGAGTCGGAAGGCTCGCCCTTCGGAGGCTTGGACTCGGAGGGCGTGCGCTTGGAGAAGAACGCCTCGCGCTGGTGGTAGTAGCCCACCGCGAAGAGGCCCTGCGCGTTGAGGTCGAAGACGCTGGGCAGGAAGTCGGGCTCCACCAGGGCCATCACCTCGGACTTGGTCCGCTCCAGCCACCTGCCCTCGTCACCTGCCTTGGCGGCGTGATGGACGGAGAGCGGCAGCAGTCGGGAGAAGGCCAGCGCGGGCGTGCGCGACGCCGAGGCGAAGTAACGGTCGCGGATGGTGGAGTTGAGGTCGCTCCCCAACGCCACGGCCTGCAAGCGCTCCAACACGGCGAAGAGACGGCCCAGGACGTACGGCTGGAGCCGGTTGTTCTTGTCCAATGACACGGTGACCTCCTGAGAAAAGGCATGGCTGCGAATGAGGGTGGCCTTGATGAGCGCGACACGAAGACGGAGCTGCTCTCGCTCCAGCTTCCCGTCGGCGGGAGGAAGCCGGAGTCGGTCCAGGGATGCGGAGAGGAGCTGGCGCGGGAACGGATGTCCCCGAAGCGCGGCCCCCATCATCCGGGTGGCGAGGTCCGGAGACAGCCCCTTGCCCGAAGGCGCCTCCACGGCCTTGAGCAGTCGCCACACCGGGATGGGCTGGTCCGTCTTCGCCTCGCCCAGGCGCAGGTCCTCGAAGTAGCGGCGGAGGCTTCGCTTCACCTCACCGACGCTCGTCTGGAACCAGTCGCGCACGGCGACGCGGCCGGAGTTGCCCGCGAGCGTCACGGAATAGAAGCTCCGCTCGTCCAGCTCCCCCGGCTCCAGTCCGCGCAGAGGCGCCTCCAGGAAGCGGCGGAGGGTCTCCTCCGTGGGGTCCGCCCAGTTGAGCAACAGGCTCTCCTGCTCCGCGGTGCTGTTCGTCCAGAACACCAGCACCGAGTCTTCTCCGAGCTGGATGCCCTGTCGGTAACGGCGCTCCTCCGACTTCCGGAGCAGGTCATTCAGCGCGAGCGTGTAGCCCAACGCCGACTGTTGGGAGATGGGAGCGTTCTCTCCTTGTTCGAGCCCGTGGGACACAAACGCGTTCGCGTTGAAGGACACCAGCGAAGCGCCCGAACTCTGGGCCTGGGGAACGTTCTTGAGCTTGGGATGGGTCTCCGCCAGGACCGCGTTCCTGCCACTCACCAGGCACAGCCCCGTGCGTCCCAGCGCCGCCGCCTGCTCGCCTCGCCGCTCCCACCACGCGCGAACCTCCGGCAGTTGGTGCACGGGCGTGACGGAGTCCCCGACGACGAAGGCGAGCATCTCCGACCCTGTCCACTCGTCTTCGGGCCGCTCCGCGAGCGCCTTCGCACGCGCCTTCTCGTTCGCGAGGAACGCCTCCACGGCGCGCAGCTCGGGCACGTCCGTCTGGGCCACGGCCTCTCGCAGTAGCGTCAAGAAGGCCGCGAACCTCACCGCGCCCTTCCCCGCCTTGCCCGCGCGCGAAGAGGACTCCTCCTCTTCATGGCCGAGCACGTACTTCGAGTTGTCCACCAGGAAGCCCGCCGCGATGTTCACCGAGCGCGGCGGGATACGTGGGATGGGCACGGGAAGTCCCCGTCCCCGCTCATCCTGCGTGGGCACCAGCCCCAGGAACTTCCCCTCCGGACTCAGCCGAATCTGGAAGTCCACGGCCTTCGTCTCATAAAGCGGGTCGTCCAGAAGCCCCCGCTCCAGCGCGAAGTCGTTGAGCGCCGTGAGCATCATGACGGACCCCCATTGCGTTCTAGAACCTGCTCCCACGTCGGCACCTGGAGCACGCCGTGGTCCAGGTACGCGTCGAAGAACAGGGGCCGCGTTGCCGCGTCACCGAAAGCAAAGTCGTAGAACATGAGCCCCAACGGTCTGCGTCCCAGGCTCGCCTCCGAGGGACTCAAGTCCTCCCCGGCGGGCTCCACCCGGGCGTCGAACTCGCGGCATCCCAGATACGGCGCGTGGAAGAACTGGCCCTTCTCCAACCGCCGCTCGAACATCTCCTCGAACTTGCGGACGTTGTCCTCCGCGCCCGCCTTGCCGGGCACCAGCGTGAAGGACGCGGTGAGGACATAGTCCACGTCACGCAGCGCCACCGTGTTGCGCTGAGCGCGGTCCTCATCCGCCGCGTAGTCGAACTTCCCCACCACCGCGCGGCTGTTCACCTCGTTGCGGCGGAAGCTCGTCCACTTCACCGGATTCAGGACGGCGATTTCGTGGAGGTGCCAGCGAATCGCCGGCTTCCACAGGATGGCCTCCAGCACGCCCCTCGCCGCCGAGGGAGTCATGACCTCGTAGCTGACCCGCTCGGCCTTCATCTCCGGCCGCGTGAAGCACGCCACGGGGCCGCTGGCACGCACGCGGAACCGTCTGCTCGCTGCTGTCTTCATCCACACCTCCAGAAGTCCATCAACCGGGGATGAGCACTCCCGGGTCGAGCACCCCGACCCGGGTCGGCACCAGGCCGAACTTCTTGTCGTACGCGGGCACGTGCTCCGGCCCGAGGAACACCACAGTGTCCGCGACGAACCGCGCCAGCTCGCGCGCCACCCACTGCTCGCGCACCTTGCGAGGCACAGTCACCGTGAAGTGCTGCAAGGCTCGCAAGCGGTCACGTGAAGGCCCCAGCAACCGCAGCTCCTCCAGCAACGGCTCGCAGCCCGCGTAGGGCACGACGACAGGCGCGCTCCATTTGTCCTCCACGAGCTTGAAGTGCTCGGAGACCGCCTCGAAGCGCAGCGCCTTGCGCATGTCCTGGATGCCCTTGCCGTCGCTGACCGCCGTGGCATAGAGCCGCTCGAAGTAGCGTTTGAAGGTCTCTGGCGCGAACAGGTCCAGGTCCGGCCGCTGAGCCAGCATCGTCCTGGCGACGCCCAGCGCCGTCTGGAGGACTCCAGGCGGAGGCTCCGTCTCCGCCTCGAAGACGCGCAGCTCCCCGAGCCCACTCAACAGGCCCTCGCGGTTGCACCGCCCCGCGGCCTGCGCGAGTGCCTCGAATCCCGCCATGCACCGGTAGACAACGCGGAAGTCGAGGTCCACTCCCGCCTCCACCAACTGGGTCGCCACCAGCCGCACGGGCTCCCCGCGCTGCTTGCGCGCCTTGATGTCTCGCAGCACCGAGGAACGATGCTCGGGACACATCAGCGCGGACAGGTGCAGCGTCGTCCCGGGATTCCCCAGCAGGGCCTCCACCCGCTCATAGAGCACGCGCGCGTCATCACGCTTGTGGACCACCACGAGCACGTCCTGCTCGCGCGCCACGGCCTCGGCCAGCTCGGCGTAGGAGGTCTTCTCCCGTCCCTTCGGCCACTGGACCTTCACGCGGCGCAGGCGCTCGAACGCGCGCAACACCGGCGGCACCAGCTCTCGAACGGCCGGGAACCCCATCGGAAAATCCGGTCGCTGTCCCAGCGCGGGCTGCGTCGCGGTGCAGATGACCACCGAGCAGCCGTAGTCCTCGACCAGCGTGCCCAGTCCATCCAGGATGGTCATCAGGAGCGCTGGCGGAAGCGTCTGCGCCTCATCGAGCACGATGACGCTGCGAGCGATGTTGTGCAGCTTGCGACACGCCGACGGACGGTTCGCGAAGAGGCTCTCCAGAAGCTGCACGGTGGTGGTGACGACGACCGGCGCGTCCCAGTTCTCACTGGCCACCCGGTTGCGCGGCGTCTCGCGTCGCGGGTCCACCGCGGAGTGGTGCTCGATGACCGCGCTTCCATGCGCACCAAAAGCCTCTCGGTAAACGGCGGCGCTCTGCTCGATGATGGACGTGTAGGGGATGGCGACGATGACGCGCCGGAGCCCGCGGGCGCGGGCGTGCTCCAGCGCGAAGGCCATGGACGCGAGCGTCTTTCCACCACCCGTGGGCACGGTGAGGCTGAAGACTCCTGGAGGATTCGGAGCCGCCGCGAACACCGAGGAGAGCACCTCCCGGCGCACACGGTTCACCTCCGTGTCTGGCGCCCCACCCTGTTTCCTATCCATGAACGCGCGCAGCGCGGCGGTGAGCTGCTCCAGCGTCACGCCGACCCGCCGCTCCGTGCCACGGGTGGCGTCGAAGAACGCCTCGGTGTCGAGGAAGTCGGCGTCAACGAGCGACGAGAAGAGCATCCGCGTCCAGAACTCGAGCCGGTGCCGTGAGCGCTTCAGCAGGGACTCGCCAGACAGTCCCACCGGAGACGCGCGGAGGCCTTCGGGAATGCCCGAAGCCAGGGCTTCCTGGAGGAGCGCCTTCTTCTCCGGACGTCCGATGCGCTCCTTGAACTTCTCCAGGTCCGACAGGCCACCATGGTGACCCGCGATGGCCATCGCCACGGATAGGAGCCTGGGGTCCATGCCCAGCGCCCACAGCGCCCCGGCGGTCGCATGGTCGCGGTCCGCCAATGCATCGCCTTCGAGGTGTGCCTCGAAGCCATTCTCCTTCCGGATGCGGAACTGGAACGGGGGTCTGTATTTTCCCAGGTCATGCCAGCGCCCCGACGCGAGCGCTGGCACCTTCATGTCCTCGCGAGGGGCGAACTCCTCGGCGAGACTCCCGACAGCCTCCAGATGCTCACGGAGCAGATGCGGGCGCATCGTCTCCGTGACATGAGCGAGGGGCTCCTCCGTCAAGACACGCGGCGCCTCATCCTCTGCCATCGCAATCCCCCATGACCTGACTGAACCGCCCAGGTCATCTCAATCACCGTACAGCGCACGCGTGGGTGGTCGTCACCGCGCGGCGCGCGGAGCGGTCAATTCCTCACATCACGAAGAGGTATGACACCGCCCGCTCGGGGCGTCTCTACTCCCCGAGGGGGATGGACGGCACCCGCGACATCACTGCGTCCAGTTCGGCGAGTGCGGAGACGCCACGGCCTTCAGCGCGTTCCACATGCCGAAGAACGGAGGCCCCGCTTCCAGCTCCAGCTCGACGGCCTCGCCCTCATGCCGCACCAGCTTCAGCCGATTCAGCGCCAGCTTCCCGCGCGCTCCCGACGCCAGCGCCGCATCGACGTGCAAGCCATCCGTCGTCGCATCCTTGAGTTCCCCCCAGTCGACCTCTCGCACGCCCTCGACTCGCCGAATCACCACCCGGTTCGTGGTGAGCAACACCCACCGCGCCTCCTCCAGCACGCACGCGAGCACCGGAAGCTCCCCCTCACGCAGCCTCGCCAACTCCAGGAGCTGTCCCTGCACCTCCACGGGGAAGTCCTCGAACGAACGGGTCCGCTCACCCGGCCCACCGCCTCGCGTGAAGACTCGCAGCAGCCTCTGGACCTTCTGTTGTGCACTCAGCCGAATCATCGCGTCCGCTCCCTCGTCTGCTCAGCGTCCCATTCTCCACCGTCCCGCCGGGCCCTTGCCTGCTTGCCCAGACAGATGGAACACGCGTGACGATATTCCGCCCACGCCGCGGCTCGTCATGGGCCTCGGTTTGAGCGGATTCAGAGTGAATCCCGACGCACGAGGAGGTGCACCGTGCTGGATACCGAACTCGTTGGCGAGCCCCTTCTTCACCTCGAAAGCCGCCGTCTGCTGGCTGAAGCCAGACGCGTGGTCCCAGAGGCTTTCGACTCTCAAGGACGACTGCTCTCTCCGATTGCGGGAGCCTGGGTCAAGCCACCCGCCTGGTTCGACGCCATCTCTCCCATCGACGGCAAGGTCCTCGCCGAGCTGCCACTGCTCGACGCCGCCCAGGTCGCCACGGGCGTCGAGAAGGCCGCCTCCGAATTCATCCCCTGGTCGGCCCGCTCCCTCGAGGACCGCAGCCGCGCCGTCATCGCGGCCGTGGACCTGCTCGAGGAGCACCGCGACCTGCTCGTGCGAATCCTCGCGTGGGATATCGGCAAGACGCTGCCCACCGCCTACAACGACGTGGACCGGTGCCTCGCGGGCATCGAGTGGTACCTGGAGCAGATAGGCCCGATGCTCGAGAGCCGGCAACCGCTCGGCCTCGTGTCGAACATCGCCTCCTGGAACTATCCCTTCTCCGTGCTGCTGCTCAACGTGCTCGTCCAGGCGCTCGCGGGCAACTCGGTCATCGCGAAGATTCCCACCCAGGGTGGCGGCGTCTCGCTCACCATCGCCTTCGCCCTGCTGCGCCGCGCGAAGCTGCCTGTCTCGCTCGCGGGTGGACGCGGCAGGGACCTCTCCGAGTCACTCGTCGCCCACCCGCGCATCGCGGGCGTCGCCTTCATCGGCGGCCGAGCCAACGGCGCCGAGGTCCACCGCCGCCTGCGCGCCACCGACAAGCGCTACGCACTCGAGATGGAAGGCGTGAATGCCTACGCCATCACCTCCTTCACGGACTGGGACAAGCTCGGCCAGCAGATTCGCGCGGGCTTCGACTTCGGCAAGCAGCGCTGCACCGCCTACACGCGCTGGGTCGTCGAGCAGTCCCTCGTCCCCAAGTTCGTGCGCACCTACGTGGACGCCGTGTCGACGTTGCGCGTCGGCAATCCACTCCTCGGCGCGCCCGTGGACTTCGGGCCCCTCATCTCATCCAGCAAGGGCGAGGAGCTGCGCGCCCTCATCGCGGACGCGAAAGAGCACGGCACCGCGGTGCTGTTCCAGGGTGAGCTCGCCGAGGACGCCTTCACCGCGCAACAGGAGCGCGGCGCGTACATCCCGCCCACCCTGCTCTTCGGCGTCCAGCGCGACAGCGAGCTGTACCTGCGCGAGCCCTTCGGACCCATCGACGTGCTCATCTCCGTCGACTCCGAGGAGGAGCTCGTGAAAGAGGCCAACGTCTCCAACGGCGCGCTCGTGGCCTCCGTGGCCACGGACGACCCCAGCCTCGCCGAGCGCATCGCCGCGCGGCTCCACGCCTTCAAGGTCGGCATCAACAAGCTGCGCTCACGCGGAGACCGCGAGGAGTCCTTCGGAGGCAAGGGCGGCTCCTGGGCCGGCGCCTTCGTCGGCGGCACGCACCTGGTGCGAGCCTTCACCGACGGGCCCCATCCCCTCGAAGGCAACTGGCCGGACTGAGCACGACAGCCTGGTCCACGAAAAGGCGAAGGGCGGGCTCCCGGGAATCACTCCCCGGGCCGCCCGCCCTCGCATCAACCGGTGACGCCGCGCGCGTCAGTCCAGGCTGCGAACGCCCACGTGCACGTGGTCGTCGTGGTCGATGCCCGAGCCCCAGAGCACCTGGACCCGGTACTCCTTGTCCTGAAACGTGAACGGCTGCTTGTGGTACGTGCCGAGCTGGTCGACGGGAAAGCCATACGCCTTGGCAATGGCCTCGGCCAACTGGGTGCCCTTCGCTCCCTCCGCCGGGAAGTCATAGGCATACGCGTTCGTCTGCGACGTGTGGTGGTCGGAGGTGGACTTCGAGCCAATCGACCCCGTCTTGGTGCGCTTGGTGCTCGACACGGAGAAGCCCATCTCGGTCGCGATGTCCTTGGCCCGCTGCGCCGCGAGCTGCGAGCCGCTCCAGGCCTCGCGCATCGCCGGCGTCTCCAGCCTGTTGGCCGCCGCCATCAGCCCCTGCGTGCTCAGGGTGCCCGTGAAGGACGTCGGCGTCCCCAGGGGCGTGGCGGACAGCATCGAGTCCATCGTGATGCTCGGCGGCTGTTCCGCCACCGCCTGCTGGGAGATGGGCGTGGGCGACAGCATCGACAGCTGGGGGTTGAGCTCCACCGGCGCCGCGGCCGGCGCCGCCGTGAAGGCGTCCACCTTCAGCGACGCCTGGACCGCCTGAGCCACCGCGGCCGCCTCGACGTTCGCCGCCTCGACCTTCGCGGCTTCGGCTTTCGCGGCCTCCGCCTTCGCCGCATCCGCGCGGGCGGACTCGGTCGATTCGGACCGGGTGGAGGAGCCAGACCTGCTGGCGCTGTCCGCGCCCCTGCTGCCACTGGTACTGCCGCTCACACTGGACATGTCCGACCCTCAGGTAAAACCACGAGAAATCCCCTCGTCGATTATCACCCGGAAAACCGGAGAGTTTCGCCCACCCCACCAGACCCGGAAGGAGGGCCCGACGCCCTCGGAGCGGTTCCACACGCCACAACCCTGTCGCGCGAGGGCTCGCGACGTCCCCGTGACTCGCCATCAGGGGTGGGACGTCACGGACCCCAGGGGCGTCACGCGCGACGCGAGGTGTTCACTCGTACGTAGTGCGGACGCGAAGCCCGCATGTCATTGCCAGTCGTTGACGCGGCGCGGTTAAGTTGCCGCCCATGAACCGCGAATACCTCCGCTGGCACAGCGAGCGCCTGCATCGGGACATGGAGTTGCTGGTCTTCGGCCACTCCGGGGAACCGGTGCTGCTGCTCCCCACCAGCCGGGGGCGCTTCTTCCAGGCCGAGGACTTCGGCCTCATCGGCGCCATCGCCGACCGCATCCAGTCCGGCCGCTACGTCGTCGTGTGTCCGGACTCGGTGGACGAGGAGTCGTGGTTCAACAAGTCCATCCATCCGCATGACCGCATCGCCCGCCACCAGGAGTGGGAGGCCTACCTGCTGCACGAGGTGGTGCCGCTGCTCTTGAGTCGCGGCACGGGAGGCCGGCTCACCCTGGCCGGGTGCAGCTTCGGCGGCTTCCACACGTACAACGTGGGCCTGCGCCACCCGCACGTCTTCCGCCGGCTCATCTCCATGGGCGGCAAGTTCGAGACGGACGAGTTCCTCGACGGCCACCAGGACACGGACGTCTACTACCACTCCGCCACGCAGTGGCTGCCCAACGTCACCGACGGCCAGCAGCTCGCCGCGCTCCAGCGCGTGGAGATGGTGCTCGCGGTGGGAGAGCACGACTTCTGCCGAGGCTCCAACGAGCACCTCTCCAGCCTGCTGTGGAAGAAGGACCTGGCCCACCAGCTCGCCATCTGGCAGGGCGGCAACCACGACTGGCCCGTGTGGCGGGAGATGATTCAGCAGTACCTGCCCTGGTAGTCGCCGGGCCCGGGCCCCAATCAGGCATCGAGCGGACGCAGCGTGCCAGCGCTCACATGGTTGAAGCGCCAGAGCAGCGACAGGGCCACCGCGATGAGCCCCGCGCACAGGCCCCACCAGATGCCCACCACGCCCAGCCCCAGCTTGAAGCCCAGCAGCCAGGTGAGCGGCAGGCCGATGGCGTAGTGCCCCACCAGGTTGGCCAGGAAGGTGAAGCGGGTGTCTCCGGCGCCGCGCAGCACGCCCGCGCCCACGCCCTGCACGCCGTCGAACACCTGGAAGATGGCGCTCACCATCAGCAGGGGCACCACCAGCGGAAGCACGTCATCCGGCGCTCCCGCCAGCTTCGCCAGCGCCGTGGGGAACAGGGCGAACACCAGGGCACCCACCGCCATGAAGCCCGCGCCTCCCGCGAAGGCCATGAAGCCGCTCAGCCTCGCCCTGGGCGTGTCGTGCGCGCCCACCGCCCAGCCCACCCGGACGCTGCCGGCGTTGCCGATGCCCATGGCCACCGTGAAGGTGACGCTCGAAAAGGCGATGGCGATTTGATGCGCGCCCACGCTGGCCGGCCCCAGCCCCGCCGACAGCACGCCCGCCAGCGCGAAGACGCCAATCTCCGCCGCGATGTGCAGGCCGATGGGCACGCCCACCCGCGCCGCCTGCGCCAGGTCCTTCCACACCGGCAGGCGCGTGGGCCGCGCTCCGCGCTCCGCGGGCAGCCTGGACACCGCGAACATCACCACGCCCAACTGCAACAACGTGCACAGCGTCGTCGCCAGCGCCGAGCCCGCGACGCCCATGGCGGGCACCGCGCGCAGCGGCCCGAAGTACTCCGGCAGCCCCGCGCCACCGAACACCAGCAGGATGTCCGCGAACAGGTTCAGGACGTTGGCCAGCACCGTCGCCACCACCAGGGGCCGCGTGAAAGCGGTGGACTGGAGATAGGAGCGCATCGTCATGAAGGCCAGCATCAGGGGCATGCTCGGAGCGCGCCACAGCAGGTAGTCCCAGGCGCCGTCGATTTCCGTCGCGCCAATGCCCGCCAGTGGCAGCAGCAACGGCGTCAACAGCAGCAGGCCGCCCAGCAGCAGGCCGGCGAACAGGGACATCCAGCCGCCTTGCCAGAGCAGCGCCCGGGCCCGCGCCATGGCCTTGGCCCCCACCGCCTGGGACAGCAGCGGGTCGAAGCCCATCATCAGCCCGATGCCGAAGCCGCTCATGGCGAAGAACAGGCCATTGCCCAGTCCCACCGAGGCCAGCGCGGAGGTGCCCGCACGCCCCACCACGAGCGTGTCCACCAACCCCATGAGGGCCTGGCCGCCCTGGGCGATGGCGATGGGCACGGCGAGCCGGGTCAGCGCGCGAAACTCCGCGACGATGAGCCCGCGACGGGTCTGCGGCTGCGACGGAGCGGAGGGTGCGACGGCGGTGGACATGACGGCCCGGCCTATAGCGCCTTCCGGCATGGAATGCGCCAATCGCGAGGGACGCCTCGCCGCTCGCCCACCTGACCTGCCCGGGCGGGGGACTCCTTCGTCAAAAGAGAGGGGCCCCCGGACATCCACTGTCCCGAGGGCCCCGACCCGTCACGTCATCGCCACGTCGTCTCGACGCGGGTGCGACTTCAGCGCACGGGCGGCTGGAAGCGCGTGGTGGCCACCGGCGTCTGGAGCGAGTCCGCCTTCGACACGCGGATGCCCGCGTCGGAGATGGCGTACACGTAGTCATCCGCCATGACGCTGCGGCGCACGGAGGGCGACCAGTACCAGTTCCACTGCGGCTCGTTGAAGCTCTGGTACACGTCCTTCATCGACAGCGCGCCCACCGGCGTGAAGCCCGTGGCCGTGTCCACGCGGAACACGCGCAGCTCGCTCTTGAAGCCCGTCCAGTAGTCGTAGCCGCTGTAGTCCCAGTCCGTGAAGGGGAGCGCCAGCAGGCCCTTGGCGGGGAAGAAGTTGAACGCCTTGTGGTCGCCCTGCGCGTCGCTGTAGCTGCTCGTCCCGCCCATCCGGTGCGTGAAGGCCTCCTTCGGGTGGGCCAAATCACTCACGTCGAACAGGGAGAGCTTCAGCGCGCGGCTCGTCCAACTGCCGTCCTCGGCGCGGTCCTCGCCGAAGGTGAGCAGGTGCGTGTCACCCAGCGGGTGGATGTACGTGGAGAAGCCCGGAATCTTCAGCTCGCCCACCTTGCGCGGGTGCGCGGCGTCACTCAGGTCGAAGGTGAAGAGCGGGTCCGTCTGGCGGAAGGTGACGACGTAGCCCTTCTTGCCCACGAAGCGCGCGCTGAAGATGCGCTCGCCCGACGCCAGGTCCTCGCTGCGGCCCAGCTCCTGGAGGTGTCCGCCCTCGGCGCCGAACGTGACGACCCGGCTGTGGGTCTCCATCGTGTTGGGGGCCGACACGCCATTGCCGTTGGTGTTGGGGTCGACGCGCCAGGTGCTCACCGTGGTGGCCACGCGCAGCACGCCCTCGTGCTCGTCCATGGCGAACTGGTTCACCAGGCTGCCCTCCAGCGTGCCGCTGCCCGCGTACACCGCGCGGCTCGGCGCACTGAGGTCGAACTTGTGCAGGTACGTGTGGTCTGACTGGTTCGCCTCCGGCCACCACCACCAGTGGGACGCCGCCAGGTAGAGCGCGTCCGGGGACGCGTACACCGTGCCCGGCGCGGACACGATGCTGGTGCGGCCCACCGGCGCCGCGCCCTCCGCGGCGTCCAAATCCAGCGACAGCACCGTCACGAAGCCCAGCCCCGTGGGCGCGTTGGAGCGGTAGAAGTCCCCGCACGACACGGGCAGCGGCGTGACGGTTCCGTCCTCGGCCACGTGCTTGCCCGGCGCCACCCAGTCCGTCAGCGTCTGCGCCCGGATGAGCTGCTCGTTCTTCGCGATGAGCGCGTCGATGGCCTCGTTCATCTTCTTCTGGCTGCGGTTCAGCGACGGCGAGTACTCGGGGTAGAAGCGGATGTCCGCCGGCCAGCGGAAGTCGTCCGACAGCACCAGCCGGACCGCGCCGTCCACGCGACGGGCGCTGAGGTACGAACCCGGCAGGAACACCTGCTGCTTCACCTTGGGCGCGGCCAGGTCCGACACGTCCACCACGGTGACCTTCAGCGTGTCGCCGCCCATGTAGCCACACCGGAAGCCCACGCCCGCGCAGTCCATGACGGGCGCGCCGGTCATCAGCGAGCCACCCCACACCGTGGGACGTCCCGGACGGTCGTCGTCCACCTGCGAGGTGATGACCAGCCGCTGGCGCTCCTTGTCGTAGAGCATCTCCCGGGGCCAGCCCTGGATTTCCATCGACGAGGCCAGGGTGAGCTGCTCCGCGGGCCAGGAGCGGTGCAGGTACAGCCGGGGCCCGGACAGCACGAAGATGCGGGTGCCGTCGTTCTGCACGAAGTCCGCCTCGTGCACGCCCGCCACCTGGTTGTTGGTGCCCGTGTGGTCCGTCGGTCCGCGAGGCGCGTCGCCGCCCGAGTTGGCGTCGCCCTCCGTGGGCATGCCCACCGTCGGAGGCATCGCGCCATCACCGAACAGCCAGCCGCCATTTCGAGGCCGGGCCTGCTCCAGCGACGCGCGCATCCGCCGGGTCGCCGTGTCCTCGATGTACTGCTCCAGCGGAGCACACTCCTCGAAGGACTCCAGCCGGGCCTGCTGCTGCACCGGCTCGTTCTCTACCTTCGGGTACTCCGGGTCATCCCCGCAGCCCACCGCCGCCACCGCCGCCAGTCCCACCCACCCGTAGCGCTTCCATTGCCGCATGAGGCTTCTCCCTTGTCGCGTCTTGGCCCCACCCGGTGCGCGAGCTGGCTCGTCCAGCCCGCTACGTCCGGGTGGCTGCGCGGTCCGGGCGCGCTCTTGCCACCGTCATGCCAGCACCAGGCAGACAGCGGACTCCGGGATTTCCAGGGGGTTGCGGGAGACGACGCCTCTCAGAAACCTGAGGAGCGAGGAGTCCCCGAGGGGGAAAAACCGTGGGTCCTGGGCACGAAGCGGACGAACTGCTGCGTCAGCGCCGGGTCCATGCGCTCCAGTCGCAGGCCCATGCCCGCGGGAGCACGGAAGGGGCCTGGGGTGCGGGGCGGGTTGGACCAGACGACGGTGGCCTCGGCCGAGCAGGGCGTGCGCTGCCCGGCGAGCAGCACCTTCAGCGTCAGCTTCGTCCCCTCGCGCGCGGGGGTGAGGGTGCGCACGAAGAGGGCGTCGGGGCTGGCGTCGTGGCTGAAGCCCGTCAACGTCGCGCCACCGCCCACCGGGGCGAACTCCACCACGGTGAAGAAGGGCACACGCTCCGCGGCCCGCAGGGGCACGCGCTCCGGGACGAGCCGCGACAGCACGCGCCCCAACAACTCATCCGCGCCCAGGTGCCGCTTCTCCAACAGCGGCGCCCCGGCGAGCGCCTGCGCACGGGCGAGCACGTCCGTGGACTCCTCCGCGCGAGACAGCAGCACCAGCGGCTTCTTCGGGTTCGCGTCGCGCAGCCTCGCGGCCAGGGCCAGCGTCTCGCGCGGCGCACGAGAGACATCCACGAGGAATCCGTCCAACTGCGCGGCGTGCTCGTTCGCGAGCTTCTCCGCGTCCACCGCGTCACGCGCGTAGAGGACGTGCAGGCCCTCCTGCTCCAGCGCGCCGCCCAGGAAGGTGTGGAGGAAGCGCCCGCCTTCGACGAGCAACATGCGGCGCCCCTTCGGAGGGCCTTCCTTCGCGCGCTCCTTCGCGCCGCGCACGGCCACGAGCTTCGCCTGGAGCGCCTCCAGCGCCACGGGCTTGGGCAGGAAGTCGTCGGCGCCCGCGCGCCAGCAGTGCATCACCTCGTGCGGCTCGCCCGCGGAGGTGAACATGATGACGGGCACGTTGCGGCCGGCCGGGTGTGCCTTCACCGCGCGGCACACCTCGTCGCCCTGCATGCGCTCCATGCGCAGGTCCATCAGGATGAGCATGGGCGCGCGGCGCGCCAGCTCGGACAGACACGCCTCGCCGCCGTCCAGCGTCACCGGCTCGCAGCCCAGCCTGGCCAGATGAAGCCTCACCACCTCGCGCGCGGTGCGCGAGTCATCCACCACGAACACGGCCTCGCGCGTGGTGGAGGTGGGGACATTCATGGTCAGGCGCGCGGCTCCTGCTTGCCGGACAACAACTGCGTGAGCTGCCGGGCGATGGCGGCGCACTTCGCCGCGTCCTTGCCTTCCAGCGCGGTGCGCCCGCCGTCGAGCAGCCGCTGCACCGTGCCCACCGCGGCCTCCGCCTCAGGACTGGGGTTCTCCTGCGCGCTCTTCTGGAGCATCCGCGCCAGCTTCTCGCCGCGCTCCAGCAGCTTGCGGAACAGCTCCTCCGCGCGCTTCGCGTCCACCACGCCCTGCGACTTCGCGTAGTTCGCCTGCTCCGCGCCCAGCTTCTCCGCCTCGCCGTGCGGCAGACCCGCGCGTGCCTCCAGGCGCACCGTCTCCATGTTGCCGGTGGTCAGGTCCGTGGCCTTCACGGACAGAATCGCCTCGCCGGACAGCTCGAAGACAACCTCCAGCGGCACGTCACCACGCGCGGCCACGTGCAGGTGCTTGAGCACCACTTCACCCAGCTTGTGGTTCTCGTCCTGGAACTCGCTCTCGCCCTGGTACACGGGGATGCGCGCCTCGGCCTGGCCGGACGTCCCGGGGAAGAAGATGTCGCGCGCGACGACGGGCACACCCGTGTTCTTCGCGATGAGCCGCTTCACACGTCCGCCCAGCACGCCCACGCCCAGGCTCTGGCTGGCCACGTCCAACAGCAGCGCCTGGCCCGACTGGCGAAGCAGCTCGTCCGCCTGCACCGCCGCGCCCAGCGCCACCGCCTCGTCCGGGTGCACATCCGTGGAGGGCGCGCGGCCGAAGAAGTCCGCCACCAGCCGGCGCACCAGCGGCACGCGCGTCATGCCACCCACCAGCAGCACCACGTCCACCGAGCGCGGGTCCATCTTCGCCTCGCGCATCACGCCCTGGCACACCTCCAGGCAGCGGCGGGACAGCGGCTCCGACAGCGTCTCGAAGAAGGAGCGCGTGAGCACCGTCTCCAGCTCCGTGCGCCGCCCACCCGAGGCATGGTCGCCCAGCCCCGACACGGTGACCGTGGCTTCCTCGTGCTCCGTCAACTCGCGCTTGGCCGCCTCCGCCGCGACCTTCAGGCGCCGCAGGCTCTGCGCATCCTGGGACACGACATGGCGGAGCTCGTCATCCACCTGCGCCAGGAGCCACTGGACGATGCGCTGGTCGAAGTCCTCTCCACCCAGGCGCGGGTCACCACCGGTGGCGCGCACCTCGAAGACGCCGGACTTCACGTCGAGGATGGAGACATCGAACGTGCCGCCGCCCAAGTCGAACACCAGCGCGCTGCCCTCGAAGCCGCGCGACAGGCCGTACGCGAGCGCCGCCGCGGTGGGCTCGTTCACCAACCGGACGACATCCAGCCCGGCGATGGTGGCCGCTTCACGCGTGGCCTGGCGCTGGTTGTCGTCGAAGTTGGCGGGGACGGTGATGACACACTTGGTGACGGTGCGGCCGAAGTGCGCCTGCGCGTCGAGCGCCAGCTCGCCGAGAATCATCGCGGAGACCTGGGTGACGGGCAGCACGCGCCCGGCCAGCTTCACGCGCACGTCGCCCGAGGGGCCGGCGACCAATGGATAGGGAACGAGAGCCTTTGCCTGTTGCACCAGTTCCGGCGTGTAGCGCCGGCCAAGGAAACGCTTCGTGGCCCAGACAACGGAGTCGGGATGCTCCTCCGCGAGCGCTTGGGCTTGCTGCCCCACGACGCGCTCGCCGGCCTTCGTCACACCGAGCACGGAAGGCGTGAGGCGGCCTCCCGCGCGTGAGGGGATGAGGCGCGGTCGGCCGTCCTCCACGGTGGCGACGGCGCTGTTGGTGGTACCCAGGTCGATGCCGATGACGGGGTCGTGCATGGGGGCGGTCGGGACCCCACGGTACGGGTCTTGCCGCCTCCTCGCCAAGCCCCCTCTCGTCAGACCTGCCCTCCGCACGTCGCTTCCCTGTCCGTCCGAGCACGTTGGCGGCGGAGGTGGACGGCCCTGGGTCACCATGCTAAGGGCGCGACCGCCATGGTGAACGTGTCCATTGCCCGCCGCTACGCCCGTGCCCTCCTCGACGTTTCGTCGGAGGTGGGCCGCATCGACGCCGTATCCGAGCAGCTCTCCTCCTTCGCGGATATCTTCGCGAAGAACCCGGAGATGGCGGACGTGCTTCACAACCCCATCTACTCGCGCGCCCAGCGTGCCCAGGTCGTGGAAGGGGTCATGAAGCTGGTCCCCCACCTGGAGCCCGTGCTGGCCAACACCCTGCGGCTGCTGGTGGACCGCAACCGCCTGCCCTACGTGGCCGACATCGCCCGCGTCTTCCGCGACATGGCCGACGCCCGGGCCGGACGCGTGCGCGGCAACGTCACCACCGCCGCCGTGCTGCCCGCCGACACCCTGGCCGAGCTCCGCCAGTCGCTCCAGCAGATCACCCAGCGCGACGTCATCCTGGAGACGCGCGTGGACCCCAGCCTCCTCGGTGGCGTCTCCGCCCAGGTGGGCAGCATCCTCTACGACGGCAGCCTCCGCACCCAGTTGGAGGAGATGCGCCGCGAGTTGAAGCGCCACTAGCAACACCCGGAGTACGGGCCGCCGCCTGGTGGCCCACTCCGCGGGTCGTCCCTGGACCCCGCAGTCCGGGGCAAACCGGCATTTCCCGTAGCCCTGGGTCAGAGGTATACTCAAGGGAACGCGGGGTAACCCCGGGTTTTCTGGACGACCTCAACATGCCGCAGTCCCTGTTTCACCCCCTTCCCGGTGGCCCGCTCTTCGCGGTCGCCCCCGAAGAGGCCTGGCCCTTCCTTGGCGCGCTGCTGAACGCGACGGGTTGTGGCATCGCCCTGCTGGACAGGGAGCTGCGGCCCGTGTGGGTGAATGGCGCGTTGGCGGCGCTGTCGGGCATGGAGGTGCGGGCGCACCTGGGACGTCCCCTCGTCGACGTATGGCCCAGGGTCGCGGTGTCCCTGGCCCCGCTGCTGTCGCGCGCCCTGTCCGGGGAGAACGTGGTGGAGGCGCCGCTGACGGGCGTGCTGTCGCCGGCGAGCGGGGAGCTCCACCTGCGCGTGGGCCTGTCTCCGGCGCACCAGGCCGGGGTGCTCGCGGGCGTGGTGCTGTGGCTGCGCGACGACACGGAGCGCGTGCACGAGGAGGCGCGACTGCGGGAGCGCGAGTCGCACATGCGCAGCCTCGCGGACGTGGCCTGCGACGGGCACTTCCTGCATGAGAATGGCGTCGTCCTGGACGCCAACCGCGCCCTGGCGCACCTGTTGGGCCACGACTCGCCCCGGGAGCTGATCGGCCACCATCTGGTGGAGTGGGTGGCGCCGGAGTACCGCCCCGCCGTCATGTCCGCCGTCGCCCGGGGGGTGGAGACACCCTACGAGGTGCTGTGCGTGCGCCGGGACGGCCAGCGCATCCCCCTGGAGGTGCTGGGCAAGCACGTGACGTGGGAGGGCCGGCAGGTGCGGCTGGCCGCCATCTGGGACATCAGCGGGCGCAAGGCGGCGGAGGAGCGCGCCGAGCGCACCGAGCACTTCCGGGAGCAGCTCCTGGGCGTGGTGGGCAATGACTTGCGCACGCCCCTGCAGACCATCCAGATGGGCACCGGGGCCCTGCAGCGGCTCGGCGGGATGGAGGAGCCCCAGCAGCGGCTGGTGGGGCACATGGCCCAGGCGGCCCGGCGGATGGAGCGGATGATCCACGAGCTGCTGGACTTCACCCGGGCCCGGCTGGCCGGCGGACTGCCGGTGCGCCCGGAGTCGCTGATGCTGGACCGGCTGGTGGAACGGGTGCTGGAGGAGCGGCGGCAGGCCCACCCCGGCCGCACCCTGCTGATGGAGACGCAGGGAGATTTGCGCGGCCACTGGGACGAGACGCGACTGACGCAGTTGGCGGACACCCTCCTGGGCAGCGTCCTGCAGCACAGCGCGGACACCACGCCCGTGTTGCTGAAGCTGGTGGGCGCGGTGGGGGGCGTGACGCTCTCCATCCGCAATGACTCGCTGACGGTGCCGGTGGAGGACCACGCCACCCTGTTCGAGCCCTTCCGGCGGGGCCGCCCCGCCAGCGCGGAGGGCCTGGGCCTGGGGCTGTACATCGCCCGGCAGGTGGCCGTGGCCCATGGGGGACGCCTCACGGTGGAGTCCTCCCAAGGGGGCACCCGCTTCGTCGTCTGGCTGCCCCGAGA
>NZ_JABXEM010000539.1:0-1704 GCF_013372595.1 Myxococcus sp. AM011 | reverse complement strand
CCCCCCGCCCCTCCGTGCAGGACGTGCCGCCGCCGACGGTGGTCGCCGCGCCACCGCTGGTGGAGACCGCGCCCGTCGTCGCCACGAAGTCCTCCGCGCGCCGCTGGGCATGGCTGCCCGCCGCGGGAGGCGTGGCGCTGGCGGGAGTGGGCACCGTCTTCTACCTGAAGGCCAAGGACCGCTACGACACGCTGGAGCAGGCGACGGTGGACGCGCCCGTGCGCGACTCGAAGGCGCTGGTGTCCGAAGGGAAGCAGGCGCAGACGGTGAGCCGCGTGACGCTGGGCCTGGGCGCGGCAAGCCTCATCGCCGGCGCGGTGATGTTCCTGTGGCCCGATGACCCGCCCGCGCAGGCCACCCCCTCCGTCGCCGTGAGCTCCGGTGGCGCCATGGTGGGACTGTCCGGGACGTGGCCGTGACTTCGAGGATTCCCATGCGAAATACCTGGACGCTCGGAGCGATGGGCGCGGCGCTCGCGGCGGTGCTCGCCGCCGGTGGCTGCTACGACTTCGACGCCGCGCAGAAGCGCTGTCGCGAAGAAGGCCGCTGCGAGCAGCAAGTCATTCCGGATGCGGGCTGCATCCCCACGTCCACCTCGGAGGACTCGCCGGACGACGCGTTCGCGGACTCCGACTGTGACGGCGTGGACGGCCGCGCCAGCTCCGGCCTCTTCGTCGACCCCGAGAATGGCGACGACACGTCGGGCACGGGCACCCGCGATGCGCCGCTGCGCACCGTGGGCCAGGCGCTCGCGCGGCTGCGCCAGTGGGACGGGGGCGTGCCGACGCGGCTCTACCTCGCGGGCGGCACCTACGCCGAGGGCGAGCTGGTGCTGGACGTGCCCGTCTCCCTGCATGGCGGCTACTCCGGACGCGATGGCGGCTGGGGCCGCGCCAGTGGCCTGGTGGCCGTGCTGGACAACGGCGGCGCCACGGGGCTCACCGTGCAGGGCGTGACGGACGCGGGAATCGTGCTGGAGTACCTGCGCATCCGCTCCGCCGACGCCGTGGAGCCCGGGCAGGCCTCCGTGGCCCTGCGCGTCCTCGACAGCTCGGGCGTGCGACTGCGCCACACCGTGCTGGAGGCCGGACGCGGCGGGACGGGTGCGGAAGGCACGCCAGGTGATACGGGCACGCCGGGGCCCATCGGCATGGACGGGCAGCCCCCCGGGGGAGACCCGCCGGTGTTCCTGGGAGTGGGGGGCACGGGCGGCGTCAACACCGCGTGCCCCGGACCTGATGGACGCTCCGGAGGCCGAGGCGCGGATGGCGTGTCCCGAAGCGCGGGCATGGATGGAGGCGCGGGCCAGCCGGCCCCCACCTCCGGAGCCACGGTGCCAGGCGGCGCTGGAGGAAGGGCAGGGAGCAGGGTCGATTCGACCTGTCCACCCGGTGCTGCCTGCACGTGCACCGGAGAGAATGGCTCGCACGGTGACCCGGGAACCCAGGGCGACGCGGGCAGCGCGGGTTCGCCCGGCGGCGCGAGCCTGGGAACCTTCTCCGAGCAGACCCACACCTGGTCGCCTGGGGCCGAACAGCAGGGAGGCATGGGTGAGCCGGGCGAGCCCGGGAGTGGCGGTGGCGGTGGCGGCAGCGGCAGCAGTTGCGACCTCACGAGCAGGCCCTCGACGCCCGTGGCGGCCAGCGGCGGAGGTGGCGGTGGTGGCGCGGGCGGCTGTGGTGGACTCGCGGGACGGGGCGGCGG
>NZ_JABXEM010000538.1:0-1711 GCF_013372595.1 Myxococcus sp. AM011 | reverse complement strand
ACCTGGGCCTCGAAGGGGCCGTGCATGGTGGTGACGGCATGCGACTCGCGTGAGGTGTCGTTCCAGGAGACGAGGAACTGGTGACGCTCCTGCTCATCGAGCAGCGGCAGCCGCCAGAGTGACTGGCCCGGGTTGTTCACCGCGGACTTCAGCAAGCTCACCAGATGCTTGCCCATTCGCTCCGCGGTGCCGCGGTCGAACAGGTCGGTGTTGAACTCGAGCAGACCGCCGATGTCGTCGCCGTAGTCACCGCACAGCAGGGACAGGTCGAACTTGGCCGTGCCGCTGTCCACCTGCATCGGCTGGAGCACTCCCGCGTCTCCATCCTCCTGCGGTCCCACCGAGCGCCCCGTGTTCTGGAGGGCGAACATCACCTGGAAGAGCGGAGACCGGCTCAGGTCACGCTCGGGCTTCAGCTCGTCGACGAGCTTCTCGAAGGGCACGTCCTGATGCGTGTACGCCCCGAGCGTCGTCTCCTTCACCTGGGCCAGCAGCTCGCGGAACGTCATCTTCTCCGTCAGCCGTGCGCGCAGCGCGAGCGTGTTGACGAAGAAGCCGACGATGCCTTCGATCTCCGAACGCTGCCGGTTCGCGATGGGCGAGCCCACGACGATGTCGTCCTGGCCTGAGTACCGCGCGAGCAGCACCTGGAACGCGGACAGCAGCGCCATGAAGGGCGTGACGCCTTCGCGCAGGCACAGCGCGCGCAGCTCCGCGGTGAGCTGCGCGCCCAAGTCGATGGCCAACGTGCCGCCGTTCGCCGTCTGGACGGGAGGACGCGGCCTGTCGGTGGGCAACTCCAGGGC
Source organism: Myxococcus sp. AM011 (assembly GCF_013372595.1). Taxonomy (NCBI): domain Bacteria; kingdom Pseudomonadati; phylum Myxococcota; class Myxococcia; order Myxococcales; family Myxococcaceae; genus Myxococcus; species Myxococcus sp. AM011. Next base: position 905 of record NZ_JABXEM010000538.1, on the reverse strand, counting down.
GTGCGGAGCCCCGGAGAGCTGACCTCGCCACCAGCTCACCTGCTGGGAGAGGGCTTCGTCGCGCAGCCAGCCTCGCTGCCACGCCGCGTAGTCCGCGTACTGGAGTTCCAGCGGCGCGAGCGGGGACGGACGCCCCTGGGAGAACGCACCGTAGAGCTCGCCGACTTCCCTCGTGAGGATGCCGTTGGACCAACCATCCGAGACGATGTGGTGCACCGTGACGAGCAGGATGTGGCGCTGCTCGGAGAGACGAAGCACGGACGCACGGAGCAGCGGGGCCTGGGAGAGGTCGAACGGCTTCTGCGCTTCGAGCTGGGCCAGCCGCAGCGCTTCAGTCTCCCGCGTGGCCTCGGGCACGCCCTCCAGGTCCGTCACGGGAACGGACATCTCCACGCGAGGATGGATGTGCTGGACCGCCTCGCCATCCGCCTGGTCGTGGAACGAGGTGCGCAGCGCTTCATGGCGCTGCACGAGCTCCTGAATCGCGCGCTCCAACGCGGCGAGGTTCAGCCCGCCGTGGAGCAGGATGGCCGAGGGGATGTTGTAGAACGGACTGCCCGGCTGGAGCCTGTCGAGGAACCACAGGCGCTGCTGAGCGAAGGACAGCGGAATCGGCCCGGTGCGAGGCACCGCCACGAGCGGGGGCCGCTGGAGCGACAGGTCTCCGCGACCCACGGCATCGACGCGAGCCGCGAGCGCCGCGACGGTCGGCGCCTCGAAGAGCGCGCGCAGGGGCAGCTCGACGTCGAAGGCCTTGCGGACGCGAGAGACGACCTGGGTGGCGAGGAGGGAGTGGCCACCGAGGGAGAAGAAGTCGTCGGTGACGCTGACGGAGTCGAGGTGGAGGACTTCCGCCCAGATGGCGGCGAGACGCATCTCGGTGGGGTTGCGAGGAGCGACGAAGG
>NZ_JABXEM010000537.1:0-1717 GCF_013372595.1 Myxococcus sp. AM011 | reverse complement strand
ACCTGGGCCTCGAAGGGGCCGTGCATGGTGGTGACGGCATGCGACTCGCGTGAGGTGTCGTTCCAGGAGACGAGGAACTGGTGACGCTCCTGCTCATCGAGCAGCGGCAGCCGCCAGAGTGACTGGCTGGGGTCGCTGACGGCGGATTGCAGCAGCCGCGACAAGTGCGAGGCCAGGCGTCTGGCGGTGTCCGGGTCGAACAGGTCGGTGTTGAACTCGAGCAGGCCGCTGATGTCGTCGCCGTGGTCCGAGAGCAACAGCGACAGGTCGAACTTGGCGCTGCCGCGGGTGATTTCCACGGGGCCCGGTGCGGGTGCCGGCTCTTCGCGGCGCGCCCCGGTGCGAGGCTGACGCGGCGTGTTCTGCAAGGCGAGCATCACCTGGAACAGCGGAGACCGGCTCAGGTCGCGCTCGGGCTTCAGCTCGTCGACGAGCTTCTCGAACGGCACGTCCTGGTGTGCGTAGGCACCGAGCGTCGTCTCCTTGAGCTGAGCCAGCAGCTCGCGGAACGTCATCTTCTCCGTCAGCCGTGCGCGCAGCGCGAGCGTGTTGGCGAAGAAGCCGACGATGCCTTCCAGCTCTGTCTGCTGCCGGTTCGCGATGGGCGAGCCGACGACGATGTCGTCCTGCCCCGAGTACCGCGCGAGCAGCACCTGGAACGCGGCGAGCAACACCATGAACGGCGTGACACCCTCGCGCTTGCACAGCGCGCGCAGCGCTTCGGTCACCTCGGTGCTCAGATGCACCGGGAGCGTCGCGCCGACGTGGGTCTGCACGGGCGGTCGCGGTCGGTCGGTCGGCAGTTCGAGCGCGTGGGGGGCACCGGCGAGCTGGTTCCTCCACCAGGAGAGCTGCTGCTCCAGTGCCGCGTCTCGCAGCCAGCCGCGCTGCCACAGCGCGTAGTCCGCGTACTGGAACTCCAGCGGAGCGAGCGGGGACGGACGCCCCTGGGAGAACGCTTCGTAGAGCGCACCCACTTCGCGCAACAAGATGCCGTTGGACCAGCCATCCGAGACGATGTGGTGCACCGTGACGAGAAGCACGTGGCTCTGCTCGGTCACTCGCAACAAGGCCGCCCTGAAGAGGGGGGACTGCGTCAGGTCGAAGGGCTTCTGGGCCTCGGCGGAGATCAGCCGCTCGAGTTCCGTGTCCAGGGCCGCGCCCGTCAGGTGCCGGAGGTCGGTGACGGGAACGGACAGCTCGGCGCGAGGATGGATGACCTGAACCGCGGTGCCGTCCTCCTGCACGTGGAACGAGGTGCGCAGCGCTTCATGGCGCTGCACGAGTTCCTGAATCGCGCGCTCCAACGCGGAAGCATCCAGGTAGCCCTCGAGATGCTTGCCGGAATGGATGTTGTAGGAGGCGCTGTTGGGCTCCAGCCTGTCGAGGAACCACAAGCGCAGCTGAGCGAAGGACAGCGGCAGCGGACCCGTGCGAGGCACCGCCACGAGCGGAGGCCGCGTGTTGGCCGGGGCTTCTCCACGAGCCGCTTCGACTCGCACCGCCAGCTCGCCCACGGTCGGCGCTTCGATGAGCGCGCGCAGGGGCAGCTCGACGTCGAAGGCCTTGCGGACGCGAGAGACGACCTGTGTGGCGAGGAGGGAGTGGCCACCGAGGGAGAAGAAGTCGTCGGTGACGCTGACGGAGTCGAGGTGGAGGACTTCCGCCCAGATGGCGGCGAGACGCATCTCGGTGGGGTTGCGAGGAGCGACGAAGG
>NZ_JABXEM010000536.1:0-1783 GCF_013372595.1 Myxococcus sp. AM011 | reverse complement strand
CTGGGGCGGATGAGGGCGTCGCCCGTGGCCGCGTCGACGAGGCTGAGGCGCTCCAAGTCGCGGAAGTGGAAGACGAGTTCAAAGCTCGTCCTGGGGCTGTTGCCGGAAGGTGCCATTCGCAATGACTCAAAGGCATCCGGCTCCACCTGGCAGGGGACACGCACGGGCGGAAATTCGCGACGGAAGGCTTCGGCCAGGCCGTCGTCGTCCGCGTCCACCAGCACCGGCTCGCGGAAGTCCGCGTCGTACCCGCTGGCATGGGGGCCCGGGCCGGGGCCCGCCATGGCGGTGGTGTCCAGGCGGTGCAGCTCCGCGAGGAAGGGGAAGATGAGCCTGCCCCTCATCAGGCCGCCCCGGGCAAGGAGGGCTTCACGTAGGGGGCGAGGAGGGTGTCCACCTCCGGCTCTCCGGTGAGAGGCCGCACCGCGGGGCGGACAGTGTCGAGGCGGTAGCTCTGCTCGCGCGTGCGCTCCTCCACCACCCGCCAGCGCGTGCGCTCCTCCAGCGAGTCTTCATCCGCCAGGGGCGAGAGGCTGCGCAGGACGAGGAGCATGCAGGCGCGGCGGATGGCGAGCGGCGTGCGCCCCTCCGGCGTCCCGTCCGCCTCGGTGTATCCCCAGCGCGCGCCCACCGTGACGTTGCCCTCGCCGCGCGGGAAGACACGGCCATGGCGGAAGGTGAGGCGTGGCCCGTCGAAGCCCGCGCCCACCGGAGCGCCCACCACCACCAGGCGCTCCTTGGAGAAGGACACGTCCGCCCCGTAGAGGGCCAGGCGGTAGAGGCGGATGGGTGGCACCGGCAGCCAGAGGGAGGGGGTGCCACGCCCGTCGAGGTGCAGCGTCGCCGAGCGCGGCTCGAAGTGCCACCCCGTCACCTTGTCGATGGTGCGCGTCGCCTCCTCAAGGAGGACGGCCAGGCGGGTGTCGCCCGCCATGGCCGGTGTGACGCCCTCGGAGCGCATGTCGGCCACCGTGGCGTACACGTCAGTCCTTCTCCCGCTTGCCGCGGCGCGTGTCCTTCTCCTCGGCCTTCGGGAGGTCCTCCGTCGTCAGCGTGCCGGCGGGCCGTGCCGCACTCAGCTTCAGCTCGTCGCTGGCGCTGCGCTTCACGCGGGCCTCGTCGGCCTCGGTGGCATCGAGGGACTTCGCCTCGGCCTCCGTGCTCACGTCGAAGGCGAGCGGCGAGTAGGTGTCACCGGGCAGTTGGTGCACGGTGCGCAGGTAGTCCGCCACCGGCTTCTCCACCCGGTACCAGCCGCGCTCCTCCTGGAACTTGATGCCGGCATACGTGTAGCGCCGCAGCAAGTGGCCCCGGCGCGCGTCGTAGGCCTTCAGTCGGACGAGATAGGTGTTGTCCATGGTGAGCCTCACAACTGCACGTTGATGGCCTTGGCCGTGCCCGACTCCTCGGCGAACTTCGCGTCGAAGCGCAGCGTGGCCACCACCTTCAGCGTCCCCTCGGAGATGTCGCGCGCCGACTCGATGCGAATCTGCCGCCAGATGCCGACGTGGATGTTCTTGGGATTGGTCAGCAACACCGCCGTGCGGTCATTCGTCGCACCGAGGTTCTCCGGCCAGAGGGGGATGGGCCGCACCGGGACGCCCGAGTAGAGGACTGGCGCATCGCCCTCCAGGAACTTGTCGCCGACCGCCGTGGCCCGCTCCGCGAGCGAGTTCCGGTAGTCCAGGTCCGCGTCGACGCTGGTAAGAGGAACCCCATGCTGCTTTTGTCACGGAGGTGCTCCGAGGGCAGCGACTTGAGCAGGTCGCCGAGGACGTCCTTG
>NZ_JABXEM010000535.1:0-1802 GCF_013372595.1 Myxococcus sp. AM011 | reverse complement strand
GGGGGCGGGTTGATGGGGCTGGTGAGCGAGGCGCACATCCTGGCGGCGTGGGGAGATCCGCTGGCGCCCGTGTCGGAGGTCATGGCGCGGGTGGGGCTGCCGGGCGGAAGGAGGCGGTTCTCGCTTCGCCTGCCCCGCTTCTGCCTGAGGCGTGGAGGGCGGATGCGTCTGGCGACGTGAGGCGTCGGCCAGGGTGCGCGGGGGCGGGTACGCGGTACAGTCGCGCCCCCCGTGCCGGACGACCCTCCCCGCTGGACTGTCTACATGCTGCGTTGCCGTGACGGCTCGCTCTACACGGGCGCCACCAATGATTTGGAGCGTCGGGTGGCCACCCACGGGCGAGGGCGCGGCGCGGCGTATACCCGAGCGCGGCTGCCCGTCACGCTCGTCTGGAGTGAGCCCGCCGAGGACCGCGGCGCCGCCCTGCGACGGGAGGCCGCCATCAAGCGCCTCACCCGTGGCGACAAGCTGCTGCTCGTGTCCGCGAAAAAGCCCCCGCGACGCCGCGCGCGCTGAGCCGGTTCCCACGTCATACCGGGGTGCGGGGATGACCGTTGGTGGGAGACCCTTCGCGCCACCATGTGTCGTCATCCGGGAATCCGGGTCTTTGTTCTCGGGTCGCTCGATACCCGAGCGAGGGCTCGCGCGTTACCGTGGGACCACTCTTCACAGGGGGCAGTCCATGCTTCGGTCGCTTTCAGGAGTCTTCGCCGCGTTGATCATCACGACCTTGGGCTGTGGCCGGGTGGTCAACCATCCGCCGGATGTGCGGGCAGGCCCCATTCCGAGTCCGAAGACGGTGGGCCCCGGTGGCGTGGTGCAGCTCGTGTTCGAGGTGCAGGACCCCGACGGGGACGACATGGAGTTCTACTGGACGCAGATGCCGGCGGAGCCCGCGGGCCACTTCAGCGACATCCACTCGCGCACTCCGACGTGGACGGCGCCGGAGGACGTGGAGGGGCCCATCCACTTCCTCTTGCAGGTCAACGTCATGGACACCGAGGGCGGCGGCGTGTTGGGCACCGCGCCCTCCGTACTGGTCCGCACGCCGTAGAGTCGGGACAGCGCCCGTGGCTCAGGGCGCCGTCTCGGCCGGAGCGGCCGGGGGCGGAGTCCGGGTCTCCTGCTCGCGGGCCTTCCGGTTGGAGCGGATGGTGAAGAGGATGCCCAGCACCAGGAAGACCGTGGCGCCCACGCCCGCGCCAATGGTCTGCCAGGTGAGCAGTTCCGAGCTGACGTGACGAATCACCTGGGGCAGGTTGCACATCGTCTGGGTCGCCAGGGGCGTCTCGTTGTACCAGCCGATGAAGTGCGGACCGGCCCAGGACGCGATGAGGATGCCCAGCAGGGCTCCCCCTAGGACGAAGTTGAGCAGCGTCTTGGCGGCGTTCATGCGCAATCACCTCGGCAGGAGGACGGCGAGCCGTCCTTAGTATGTGCACGACGCCCTGGCCAGGGGTGGAACGTGTTAAGGGGAGGGAGTGCCGCTGCTCCCGCTCGCCATCCTGTCCAGTCTCGTCGCCCTGGTGTGCGCCGCCTTCCTCCTCGTCCATGCCTTCCGTCGCAGCGTGGGCACGGGAGTGATGGTGTTGCTCATCCCCTGCTACGCGCTCTTCTACGCGTTCAGCCAGTTCGAGCACCGCCACAAGGGGCTCATCGTCGCGGGCTTCGTGTCCTGCACGGTGCTCGCGGCGGTGTTCCTGGGCCTGGGCGCCCACTCGTTGACCGCGCTGACGGCGCGCGTTCCTCCGCCGGGCTTCTGAGGGCCCGCTTCGCCGTGCGCTCGCCCGACGCCAGGGTGC
>NZ_JABXEM010000534.1:0-1815 GCF_013372595.1 Myxococcus sp. AM011 | reverse complement strand
CGCGCGTCTTCGTCATGCTGGCCACGGTGGCCATCGGGAACACGGCGGGACTGGCGGCGAAGTCAATGGGGTTGCCGGGTTCCGCCCAGGCGGCCCTGGCGGTGGAGTCCCAAGCGGGCTTCCAGTATGCGGCCGTGGGCAGCGTGAGTTCAGTCGCCTTGACGGCGGAGGGCTTCACCATCTCGCTCGCCCCGAATGCCGTGGCCATGGCGAGCCGGAGAGGGCGTAGTGAGAATCATCACATCGCCACGAACAAGAACGATGTCTCCGCCGCGCGCGGTGGCCCCTGGACGCCAAGATTCAGGGAGTTGTTCACACGAGCTGGAATGAAGCTGAAGGACCCCGAGAATATCGTCGAAGTCGTGGGCCACAAGGGGCCACATCCGCAGCGGTATCACGAGTACGTCTATCGCCGACTGAGGTCGGCCTTGGGAGAGTGCCGCAAGGTTGACGAGTGCCGGAAGGCCCTCACGGATGAGCTACGCATTCTCGCCAGAGAAGCGCAGACCTCAGGAACCAAAATCCACGGCCTTTTGACTCGGGACCCGTGAGGACTCTAGGAAGTCCACCATGCCGAATCCGTCGCGATACTACGCGCTCAGCGAAGACGTGCAGGGTGGGAACTGGTACCTGGGGGACCCGCTGGATGAGACGGGCACCGAGGTCGAGGACATCTGGCAGTTCGCCCGGGGGCGTTCCATACATCTCGCGGGTCGCCTGAAGTTTCCCATCAGCGAGCCTGGAAGGTGGTTGGACTACTGCACGGCGGGCGTCGGCAACGCTCCCATCGTCCACGTCAGGGTGGCCAACCTCTTCGCGGAGCTGGCGCCCGATGATGTGCAATTGATACCCGTCGATGTCGAAGGTCGCCCGGAACAGCATGTCGTGCTCGTCGCCACGAAGCTCATCCGATGCATCGATGACGCGGCTTCGGAAGAGATAATGTATTGGAAGCCCGAGGACGAGCGGCCGGACAAGCTCGGCCAGTACCGCAGCGTCTACGGGATGCGAATCGACCCCACGAAGGTGGGCGGTGCGAAGGTGTTCCGCACCTGGGGGTGGTCCATTGCCCTCATCGTCTCCGAGGACATCAAGGTGGCCCTGGAGCGAGCGAACGTCACGGGGGCGAAGTTCGAGGAAGTCTGAGCGGCCACGCGCCTCCCCAGGTCCTGTCGAAGTCCCCTGCCTTCCGCGCCAGCGCGTGAGCCAACCGCCGAAGCGTCCTCCGCGTCCGGCTCCGCAGGGCGCGGCGCCCAAACCCGCTCAACCCTGTTCAGCCACCGTCAGGGCTGCGTCCACTCCCCATAAATATAGCGGGCGATAACCTGGTGCCGGAGCACAACGGCACCTGGCTTGGAGCCCTCCAACTTCTCCAAGCCCTCGAAGCGACTGTCATTTCCAAGAACAATGCAAATGGGAACCTCTCGCGGTAGCGGGTCGCCCGAGGCGTCAATCGCTCCAGGAGCAGGAAACACCTTCGTGTACCGACCCACGACGTATTTCCCCTCCGTCCAGAGATAGCCCTCGACCCGCCAACCCTTCTTGAGGATGTCTCTGTCCCGGGGGATCGCGCCGATGTACTTGCCAGTTCGGTACACCCCATAAGTGCTGGAGAAGCCGGGCTGGTTCACGTCCAGCAATAAAGCAAGGTTCTCATCGTCGTTCGCCCGCAGGCGCGACATGTACTCACGCGCTTCCGCCGTGCAGGCCTCCCGCTCCGGCCGCACCTGGGAGGCCGGGCAACCCGCCGCCACCTGAGCGGCGAGCGTGTACCCCGCACACCTGGCCAGAAACTCCGGGGTGAAGGTGGGGCGG
>NZ_JABXEM010000533.1:0-1819 GCF_013372595.1 Myxococcus sp. AM011 | reverse complement strand
GTGGGCTCCAACAGGGTGGGACGCGGATTCCACCTGGAACGGGCGGCGAGCGCTTGGAAGAAATGCACCACCCTTGACTCATATGGCCGGTCCCCGGAGGCTGTGAGGCGATGCGAATTCGATGGGTGGCCTGGGCAGCGATGATGGCGCTGCACTTCCTGGCGATTGCGTTTCTCCCGAAGGACCTGGCTCCCGCGCTGGCCGGTTCCATCTACCTGCCGCTGATGCCCCTGCGTGCCCTGGGGCTCCCTGTCCTTTCGACGGCGCCGTCGGGCGGCTGGGCGGGGCCGTCGGTGCTCGGCTGGGTCGCGGTCGTCCTGGTCTGGGGGCTCATCTGGTGGGGCGTGGCGGCGCTGGTCGCCCGCTTCACGCACCCCGGTCGTCGCGCGACTCCCGTGGCTTGATTCGGAGCGCGAGCGCCTCAAGGGGCCGTGGCGCTCCTGCCGAAGTCCGCCCCGCGAAGCTTCAGGACGCAGTCCAACGGCAACGGCCCCTTGGGGTCGCGGAGGAAGGCCAGGGTGACCTCTCCACCGCAGCGGTTGAACGACGCGCCGTGGCTGTAGCCCCGCATCTCGACGTAGCGGGCCTGGGGCATGGACTCCAGCAACTGCCGCCCCCAGTCCGGAGGCGTGTCCGGGTCGAACTCCCCCGCGAAGATGAGCGTCGGCACGTCGCTCTTCACTGGCGTGTTCTCCTCGGCGGGTACCGGCGCCACATTCCACACGCGGCACGTCTCCACGGAGGCCGTGCCTTCGTCGACACCGCCCAGGCCCATCGCCGGCGAGCGCTGCGCGGCGATGCGCTTCGGGTCCTCGAACGGAATCTCCTCCGAGCACCAGACCGACAGCCGCAGTCCCCAGCTCATCGTCGACGCCCCCTGGCTGCGCTCCACCCACGGCGTCAGCTCCGAGTAGTCGCCCGCCGCCGCCCGGCTGATGATGCGCGGGAGGAAGGGAATCGCGTCCGGGTCGTGCAACGCCGTGTAGAGGGCCTCGACGACCTGAGCGCCGCGCACCTCCACCAGACGTCCCTCCGTCACGGACTCCTTCAGCACCAGGGGCAGCGGCTTGCGCTCCGCGGTGGCGATGAGCTGCGCGAAGCGCTTGCGCAGGTCCGGATGCGCGGCGGAGCACTCGCGGTCGATGGCGCACCCGTCGAACACCAGGTCGAGCGAGCGCAGCAGGTTCACCGCGCCGACCTCGTCGAAGTTCACCTCGGGCGGCAGCACCGAATCCAGGATGACCGAGCGCACCCCCGCCGGATGCCGGCGCAGCACGGTGAGCATCAGCCGCGTGCTGTAGGAGAGCCCTTGGAGGTTCCACGTCTCGTAACCCAGGGCCTTGCGCAGGTCCTCGAGGTCATCCGCCGTGGCCGTCGTCGTGTATCCGTCCAGGTCCACCCCGGCGGCCGTCAGCGTCGCGCGGCAGCGACCCGCCGCCTTCGTCAGCGCGTCCTGCGCCTTGGCGCCGCGCAGCCGTCCCGCCGCGATGTCGCCCTTGAGGGCGTTGATGTCGGGACACTCCAGCGCGGGCTGGGCCATCTTCCCGCCGCGCGGCTCCATGGCGATGAAGTCGCGCTCGTCGAGCAGGGGGTTCTTCTTCCCGGAGCGCAGCCGGGCCACGGCGCTGACTCCGGGGCCGCCGGGCATGAAGAGCAGCGGGTCCTTCGCCGGCTTCGCCGCGCGGCTGCGCAGGCGCATCACCGGCAGCTTGATGGAGCGGCTGTCCGTCTTCTGTCGGTTCTCGGGGACGACCAGGAACCCACATTCGATGTTCTCCCCGGCCTCCACGCTCGTACAGGTACCCGGGCTGACCAACAT
>NZ_JABXEM010000532.1:0-1873 GCF_013372595.1 Myxococcus sp. AM011 | reverse complement strand
CTCTCGGGTCGGGCGTGGCCACGTCCCTGTATTTCTAATCCGTCCTCGGTCCACGTCGAGCGGGGTGAGGCCCACCGTTCGCAGCCCAACTGGCCCCTCAGGCGTGCACCACCCCGTGAACGCTTACGCTCCCCCGAGGAAGGGAGACAAAACTCGAAGGTGCACGACCAGGATGTCTCTCCTCTCATACGAGGTCCAGGAGGAGCGGCCTACGAGCGCGACGGTGGGATTGCCGTGGCGAAGGGAAGGGGCCCCTTGCGCGCTCCGTTCGTCCTCATGGCCAGGGGACCTAATAGCAGGGGACAGGGAACTGCCTCCGAGACGTGAGAACTCCGCCAGGGCGGGCGCCTGTGAACGGCCATGTGCTGACACCTGTTCGCTCCAGACGAGCGCGCGCCTATCCGGCAGCACAGGGAGGACAGTGGCGGAGCTGTTTCCGCACACGTATGCGAGCACTCGGCGTCGGGGCGCCCGTGAATAATCCAGGAGAGTCCGCTGGCGGCATGCCGGGATCGGGGGCTACGAGCGCTCTTCCTCAGGTCGGCATTGAAGCGAAGCCAACTGATTCGCAGGCGTTGCTCCATGGCGGAGCGTAGGTGCGGACCTCTTGGAAAGGAAACTCGGCGACATTCTCCCGAGAGCGGCCGTCCATGAACCGCTGCCGCATGAGGGCCCGTTTCCCTGGCGCGAGCTCGGCGAGGAACGCGCAGCTCGTTCCGTGAATCGACGAGCACATTCGGCATGGACTGGGGGCATCGTCAGGGGAGGCTCCGTGCGCGTTCTCAAGGGGAAGTGCCCCGTGGGAAACGCTCCTTCCGCGCGCATCAGGTCCACCGCAGTCGAACGCGCGGGGGGGCATGCCATGGTGGCGACGCGGTCCTGCGTAGGTCCGTCGAGGCTGGAGAGGGACGAGCCCGGATGGACCTCGCCCTGGTACGAGGCCCCCAAGGCTGGCCTGCGGTGCGCCACTGCCAAGGCGGATGGCGTCCACTCTCGAGAGTGAAGTCGAGCCAACCCAGCGGTGCACTCCGACGTGGCCCGCTCTCCCCTCGAAGGGCCTGTAGCGGCGGCAACAGCGAACGCTTCGTCCTGGCACCTGAAGAAAGCGCCCAGCGCCTCCTGACGAAACGTCGCTTCGTCCAGGGAGTGAGCCGGTGAGAACAGCAGGAGCTGTCTTCGCCGGCCCGTGGCCGGGGCGCCCGCCGACCCTCCTGGCAAGCAACCGGTAGCCGAGTGCTCTCCCCTGCGGGCGAGAGGCCCGAGCGGACTCCGTGGCTAGATCCACGAGGTCGCTCTCCCCACCCGAAGAAATCCGACGCCCTGCGATCAGAACGCTGGTGTTCGCCGAATCCCGATGGTACAAGCCGCCCCCCTCGCACCGAAGCCCGCGCACTGGCGCGGAGCACTCCGTGGCGAGGATGTACCGACAGCACGGAATACAGCGGTCAACGAAGCGGGTTGACAGAAGATGCGGCGGTGATAGAAGCCGCGCCCCCGACGAAGAAGCCCGGGCAGCAGCAGGGCGGAAGCGGCGAGGGAGTCAACGAAGCAACGGTTGACACGGGATGCGGCGGAGAGATAGAAGCCGCGCCCTCCCGAAAGAAGCAGCGGAAGCCACTGGGCGGCGCTGAAGACTTCGGGAAGCAGCAGAGAAGAAAGCAGAAACTGGGTGGTTGACAGCGGACGCGAAGATGAAATAGAAGAGGCGCCCCGCTGACGCCGGAAAGAAGCAGAAGGCGGCGGCAAGGTAGCAGGAAGTCGCGGTTGAAACAAGCGGCTCGGTCTTTGAAAACCAAATAGCAAGCCCAAGAAGAAGAGAAGGATTGCGGAAACCGCAGTCAATCTTTGAGAAGGCACCAGCCAGGGAGCGCTG
>NZ_JABXEM010000531.1:0-1889 GCF_013372595.1 Myxococcus sp. AM011 | reverse complement strand
GGCCCGCGTTCCCGACTCCAAGAGGTGCGTCATGGTTGAGCCGCTCCACTTCCTCATCGACAAGACGGACACGCCCATCGGCGAGCTGGTCCTCATCGCGGACCGCGAGGGCCACCTGGGCGCCCGAGCCCGGTGACGAATCCACGATGAGCTGACCGCCGAGCTTCATGGCGCGCTCGCGCATGTTCAGCAGGCCGTAGTGTCCGCGCGGCGTGCGCTGCGGATCAAAGCCCTTGCCGTTGTCGTGGACGATGAGGTGCACGCGGTCCTCCGCGTAGTCGAGCTTCACCTGCACGAGCTTCGCCTCGGCGTGCTTCACCGCGTTGGAGAGGCACTCCTGCAGGATTCGGAACAGGGCGAGCTGCGCGTCGGGGGACAGCTTGCGCTGCAGGCCCGTGCGCTCGAACTGGATGGACATGCCCGTGCGCTCCTGGAACGTCTTGGCGTAGTCCTCCAGGCCTTGGGACAGCTCGAAGTCCTCGTGCATCATCCGAAGGCTGCGGCGCAGCTCCTCGATGGACTCCTCGGCGGTGGTCTTCAGCTCGCGAATCTCCTCGCGCAGGCCGTCCTCGCGCGCGAGGTTCAGGATGTACTCCGCCTGGATGATCATCGACGAGAGCGACGCGCCCAGGCCGTCGTGAATCTCGCGCGCCAGCCGGTTGCGCTCCTCCACCACGGCCAGCTCCTTGAGGTCGCCCTGGAGGGCCACGACCTCGCGGTGCGCGGCGGCCTCGCGCTCGTTCAGGTACACGAGCACGTAGACGATGATGAAGTTGAGGGCGAGGTACCAGAGCAGCGTGAGCAGCTCCACCGCCGTCACGGAGCGGTTGAGCAGCAGGTCCAGTCGCGTCGTTATCGGCAGCGCCAATAGCGGCGGGAGGATGGCGAGCGGCTTGGGGTAGAGGATGGAGAAGAGGGTGGTGAAGAGCAGCTGGGTCGCGAGCAGGGGGCTCTGCAGACCGCCGCCCACCACGGGCTTGGCGATGAGGACCACGAGGATGACGAGGTCCAGGCACAGCGTGGTGTACGTCACCCACCGGCCGGCCTTGGGGTGGTCGATGACGAGCAGGTTCGCGACGCTGTAGAGCAGCATCGTGAAGTAGCCCAGGAAGGAGAAGGCTCCGGTGAGACCGAAGTAGCCGCTCCAGGTGGGCACCGCCAGGATGAGCAGCCCCAGCGTGAGGAACATCATTCGCGCGTAGAAGAGGGCGCGGGCCCGGGCGACGAACCGGTCCTGTTCCCAGGACGCGGTGGCCTGCTCCGTGGAGACGCTGTCTGTCAGCTTGCGGCGCAGGAGGACCTCGCGCACTCGCGCGCGGAGGTCATTGGCCGCCGGGGTCTCCTCGCCGAGGGCGAGATTCGAATTCATTGGGCGGCAGCTTACGGGAGCCGCCGGGTGTGCGGGAATCCCTGGGGTGCTTCGCCCACCTCCCCGGCGGGCGGGGAGGCGTGCGGGAGGGCCGCGTCTACTTCGAGGCCGAGCCCTTCATGCAGACCTTGCGGGCCTCGGGCTTCTGGCTGAACACGTAGGCCATGCGGTCCGTGGACTCTCCGGTGCGCTCGTCGAACAGGGGCGTGCCGCCCGCGTACATGGTGCCCTCGGCGTTGCCGTAGGAGTCCAGGCCGTGCTTCTTGAGCCAGCGGTCCACGCAGGACTCGAGCGCGGCCCGGTGTGCCTCGGGGCTGTTGGCGTCCTTGAGGTTGCCCTGGGAGGACTTGGTGGTGTCGGTGGAGCCGGAATCCTTGAGGCTGCCCTGGGAGGGAGTGGCCGTGTCGGACGCGAGGCTGCCGGAGTCGACGCCGGACCTCTGGGGCTCCACGGGGGCGGCCTCCTGGAGCTCCTGTCCGCTGTCGGCGGGGAACTGGGCTGCTTCGGGCGGGCTCTGGGG
>NZ_JABXEM010000530.1:0-1905 GCF_013372595.1 Myxococcus sp. AM011 | reverse complement strand
GGGCGGGGGTGGAGGTGGGGGCGCTGTTGGAGCAGGCGCTCTGGGATTTGCGACGCGAGCGGCAGACGGTGTTGCCGGTGACGGAGGACGGGCGGCCGGTGGGGCTGGTGGACGTGGAGGCGGTGCGCGCGGTGTCGGAGGCGGACCGGATCCATCGCCTGACGCGCGAGGTGATGCGGCCCGTGTTGGTGGTGCGGTTGGACGAGGATGGATGGCGGGCCGTGCGACAGCTGGCGGAGAACTCGGCGCAGCTGCTGGCGGTGGTGGATGCCGAGGGACGGCTGGTGGGGACGCTCGATGTCGATGACGCGCAGCGGGGGATGACGCTGGTGCAGACGCGCGAGGAGCGTGCCGAGCGTGATGCACGGCGCTGGCGGCAGGAGCGGCCGGCGTGAATGCTTTCAACTGATGCGGACCCACGAGACAAGAATCCACTCAGAGGTCAGAACCTTCTGGAATCCAAAGCAGCGAAATGACCGCGCGGCTGGATGAGAGTACGATGCTGTGCTCCCAAAGGTCTTGGTCGTGTATTTTTAATGAGTCAATCCAGGCGGAAGCTTCCACCTCTTCTGGTTCTTCTGTGCAACTTCCAGTGCGAAAGTAGTCGCTTGCAAGCGTGGCAGGATGAAGCCGAATGTCTTTGTTGATGTAGTATCCGAAAGATGGTCCTGGAGCGGCCCATTTGATACTGCCGTCTTGAGAGTAAACTGTGCAGCATCGTTCGGAACTGAGCTTCGCGAAGCGAATAGCCGATGCCGTGAGGCTTGTTTGAAACTCAGTCGCGAGGCTGGAGATGTGGTTGATGGACGGGTGGGCCACTTCGCATCGCTTTCGCCAAAGGTCAGCGGGCATCAGCAGTTCTGAGGCAAAAGCGTTGGCCTCCTGCTCCGCTCCTTGGTCGTATAGTTCGCTTATTGCTTGCTCAGTGCAGAGGGACAGTTCTGCTTGATTGTGCTCCTTGTGCATTTCGAGGTGGCCAAGCTCGTGTGCGACAACGAACCTCTTTCGTGGGGTGTAGCGGAGTGATGAATTGACGCTTATGACTGCTCGTCCATTGAGTCTTGAAAGCCTGCCTTCACAGTTGGTGAGTGGGATGCTGCGAACAAGAGCGCCCCGTAGATGTGCGAAGTCCTCAATACTGATGTCGGCGATGTGAGGGAGCCCCAGTTGGTGCAGGACCTGTCGTGCGCGTCGAATTCCTCGCTCGGTATCCACACTATTTTTCGACATCATGTTCCTCGTTCCCGAGATGTTCGAATTCCGTCAGGAGTGCTTCGAGGTCCTCTCTTGATGCGCTGCTTGATAGGCCTTTGTGTGCGACTGAGATTTGATGGTTTTGTGGGGCGATGCTGAGCGCTCGAACTTTTGCCCTGAGTTGCTCGATGCTGAAATCGGCGTACCGACTGATTAGTGCTGTCAGTCGAGACTCTTCCTCTTTTCGCTTCGTAGTTGACTGGGCGAGCTGAGACCGTGTGAGTCGCTGCCGAACGGATTGGACGTGAGCGCGAATGCGTATCGAGAATTCAGCAGGATTAACCCCTGCCTCCCGTAGGATCTTGTCTGCTTCTTCGACGCTGCTCGGTGGGACTATTTCGTCGAGATCAAGTAGTTCCAGGCGTTGGATGAATTCTTGCGCTGGGCTGATTTTCTGTCTCATGTGGTCCTCTTCTTGAGGATTGATTTGTGTCTCTTTTTGAGTTTGTCTTTTGCTAGATATATTTGCTGGGTAGTGAGGCCGGTCGCGGTGCTGATCTCGTCGGTTGTCCCTGCGCCGTCTGCTAGGAGCCTGTCGCGGTAATCGCAACGAGGGCTTGCCCTGCCGGGGATGAGGAGGCTCAATGTCCGGCATGAGCAAGAAGTTCCGCCCCTGGAATGTGCAGCAGGACTTCCTGCTGCCGCCCTCGC
>NZ_JABXEM010000052.1:0-48645 GCF_013372595.1 Myxococcus sp. AM011 | reverse complement strand
GCCAAGGGTCGCTGCTGCCAAAAGCGCTCGGAATACATGGTGTTTCATCGATGAACTCCTCATCTGACCACGGGCCATGGACATCACTGCGAGTGAAACCATGTCTCATGGTTTTACAGCTTTTTCAAGCTAGTGCCATCTGGTCAGCATTTGGAGCGACTCGCAGCCGCGGCTGCGGCTGGCGCTGAAGCTGGGGAAGCAGCTGCCCGAGCTGGAGGGTGGGGTTGGACCATGACGAGGGACGCACCTTCATGCGACAGACCCTCACACTCCCCTTCCCCCGCGCTCTCGCTGGATGCCATGACGCGCGCCATCGAGCGCTCGGTCATGGACCTGGCTGGAGAGCCGCTCCCCCCACCCCTTCTCCCGGACAAGGATTTCGTGCTCACCTGCGTCCTCGCGCGTTTTTCACTGCGAGTCCCCGCTCCATCATATTACGCTCATCATACGTCACGCGGGAGCTGAACCATGCAGTTGAAGAGCGCGGTCCCCTTGAGCACCGAAGCCAGCAGCGAGCGCGGGACGCCCCCAGGCCCCGGAGGCGCGAGCGGCATCCGGGAGGCGCTGTTGCACGGCCCCATCCTCCCGACGCTCTTGAAGCTGGCGGTGCCCACCACGGTGGTGCTGGTGGCGCAGGCGTTCGTCGGGGTGGCGGAGACCTGGTACGTGAGCTTCCTCGGCACGGACGCCCTGGCCGGGGTGTCGCTGGTGTTCCCCATCTTCATGTTGATGACGATGATGTCCAACGGCGGCATCGGCAGCGGCGTGGCGTCCGCGATTGCCCGGGCGGTGGGGGCGAACCGGCGGGAGGACGCCGACGCGCTGGTGTGGCACGCGGTGGTGATGGCGCTCGGGCTGGGGCTTGCGTCCACGCTGCTCGCGTGGCTCTTCGGCCCCATGCTCTACCGGACGCTGGGAGGCTCGGGGGGCGCGCTGGAGGCGGCGGTCCGTTACTCGAACTATCTGTTCGCGGGCGCCATCCCCTTCTGGGTCGTCAACCTGCTCGCGGCCGGGCTGCGGGGCGCGGGCAACGTCAAGCTGCCGGCGACGGTGACGCTGGCTGGCGCGGGCATCCTGGTCGTCATCTCCCCCGTGCTCATCTTCGGCGCCGGGCCCTTGCCCGCGCTGGGCATCGCGGGCGCGGGGTTGGCCATGGTGATGTTCTACGTGGGCGCCGCGCTCTTCCTGCTGCGACACCTGGCGTCGGGCCGCACCACGCTGCGCCTGGCACCGGTGCGCCTGGAGGCGCGCCTGATTCGAGACATCCTGCGCGTGGGCCTGCCCACGGCGCTGAGCGCGGTGCAGCCCAACCTGACGGTCATCATCGTCACGGGCGCGGTGGGCCTGTTCGGCGTGGAGGCGCTGGCGGGCTACGGCATGGCGTCCCGGCTCGACTACCTGCTCGTGCCGCTGCTCTTTGGCCTGGGCACGGCGGTGCTCACCATGGTCGGCACCAACGCGGGCGCGGGCAATTTCGAGCGCGTCCGGCGCACGGCGTGGGTGGGTGGCTGGCTGGGCTTCGCGGTGGCGGGCTCCATTGGACTCTTCGCCGCCGTGGCGCCGAACGTGTGGCTGCACCTCTTCAGCAAGGATGAGGCGGTGCTGGCGCCGGGCCTGCTGTACCTGCGCATCGTCGCGCCGTTCTACGGCCTGCTGGGGCTGGGCTTCGTCCTGGGCTTCGCCGCCCAGGGCGTGGCGCGCGTCTTCTGGCCCGTGCTCGCGGGCACCGCGCGCATGGTCGTCGCGGCGGGGGTGGGCTGGGTCGCCGTCGTGTACTTCGGCGCGGGGCTGCCCATGCTGTTCGCGCTCGTCTCCGCGGCGCTCGTGGCGTTCGCCGGAGTGACGGTGGCGGCCACCCTCGCGGGTGCCATCTTCCGCGAGGGGCCGAAGTAGGCCCCTCAGCGGCCGGCAGCCACCCAGGCGTCCATGCGCGGCTCCCACTCCGGGCCATGGTAGGTTGCCTCGCGGCATGGCTCCCATCCGTAACTCGGTTACCAGGAATTTCTCGGCACGCTTGCTCCTCTTCGCCTGGCTCCCATGGCTCATGGGAGCCGCGCCCGTGCCGACTGACGCGGCGGCCGAGTCCCTCGTGGGAATCTGGGGCAGTGAGCAAGTCCTGGGGCCGCAGGTCCGAGGCGAGCTGACGCTGACGCGCGGGGAGAGTGCCTGGCGCGCGCGCATCGCGGGCTTCGACGTGCCGGTGCGACAGGAGGGGAAGGCTGTCTCCTTCGTCCTTCCCGGCGGCCAGGGCGAGCTGCGCGCGCGGCTCACCGATGACCGGACGCGCATCGTCGGGCACTGGATTCAGCCGCGCGTGCGCACCAGCGGCATGACGTTCGCCACGCCGGTGGAGCTGCGCGCCCTCCAGGCCCAGGTCTGGCGTGGAACGGTGGCGCCCCTGGAGGACCGCTTCTCGCTGTACCTGGTTGTCCAGAAAGACGCCGACGGCACGCTGAGCGCCTTCATCCGCAACCCGGAGCGCAACTTCGGCAACAGGCTGCTGTTTCGCGTCAGCGTCCAGGACGGCCTCGTCAGGCTGGTCGCCACGAAGGGAACGACTCGCCTGGAGGGGCGCTTCGATGCCCAGGCCCGACGGTTGTCCTTGTTCTACCCGTCGTTGGACGCCACGTTCGACTTCACCCCGCGCGGGCGCGACCAGGCCGTGGGCCTCTACCCGCGCACGCCGGCGTCGGGCACGTACGCGTATGAGAAGCCCGTCGCGGAGCGGGACGGCTGGACGACGGCTTCGCCCGGCGACGTCGGCATGGACGTGGAGCCCCTGCGCGAGCTCGTGCAGGGCATCCTGGACCAGCAACCCGGGCCTGATTCGACGCCCGCCATCCAGGGGCTCCTCATCGCGCGCCGGGGGAAGCTGGTGCTCGAGGAGTACTTCCACGGCTTCGACAAGGAGCGGCCCCATGACCTGCGCTCCGCGGCCAAGACGTATGCGCCGCTCCTGCTCGGCATCGCCCTGGACCAGGGCGCGCCCTTCACCGTCGACACGCCCGTGGTCTCCCTGTTCCCCAAGTACAACGGGAAGCTCGCCCACCTGGATGCGCGCAAGCGCAAGCTCACCGTCGAAAATCTGATGACCATGTCGACGGGCCTCGCGTGTGACGACGATGACGAGGCCTCTCCGGGCAACGAGGAGCGGCTCGATGACACGGTGCCCGACTGGTACAAGTACACGTTGGATTTGCCGATGGTGCGCGCGCCGGGCACGAAGGGCGTGTACTGCTCGGCGAACATCAACCTGCTGGGCGGCGTGCTGAGCAAGGCCACGCGCACGTGGATACCGGAGTTCTTCACCCGCTACGTCGCCGAGCCGCTCCAGATGCGCGGCTACCACTTGGACCTGATGCCTTCAGGGGAGCAGTACCTGGGAGGCGGCATCTTCATGCGGCCCCGCGACGCGCTGAAGCTCGGGCAGCTCTACCTCTCAGGCGGCGTGTGGAACGAGCGGCGCATCATCAGCCAGCGCTGGGTCGAGCGCTCCACGGCGCTCCACGCGACGATGGAGCCCGGAAGGACCTACGGGTATGCGTGGTGGCGCCACGAGCTGCGCGTCGGCGACCGCGTGTATTCCGAGTACGAGGCCAGCGGCAACGGCGGACAGCTGGTGATGGTCGTCCCCGAGTTGGAGCTCGTGGTGATGTTCACCGCGGGCAACTACAACCACGTGGGCCTCTGGAGGAAGTTCCGCGAGGAGCTGCTCCCCCGGTTCATCCTCCGCGCGGTGCCCCCGCCGCCGCCAGGCCGTAGTCCAGGCGGAACGCGTCCGTGAGCCACTCCGCGAGCTGCGCCCGGTGGGGCGCGAGGTCCAGCTGAAGCGACTTCTCGCGCACCCGCTCACGCACGCGCGTCATCACCTCGCCGCAGTCGCGCTCCTCCACCAGTCGCCCGCCCTCGAAGAGCAGCTCCTGGATGCGCTTGCTGCTCCAGGCGGGGTGCAATCCGTCGTGGTAGGGCACCCCTCGGGTGAAGCCGTCCACCACCAGGAGCCCCCCGGTGAAGGCCACGGGGGTGCGCAGGCGCGTGTAGATGACCCGCTCGTGCGTCTCGCTGAGGTAGGTGGGCAGCAGGCCGGACAGCGGCGTGCCACGGCCCTCCTGGACGGCCTGCTCCTCCTCCGCCGTCAGGCCGATTCTCAGCTCCTCCAACTGGAGCCGCTTGTCCGCGACGCGGTAGAGGCAGAGGAAGCCTCGCTGGCAGGCCGTCGACATGGACCGGGGCGTCAGCCCGTGGGCGGAGGGTTCGAACAGGCCCGAGCCACGGACCCCCGCGAGCTCGAAGGCGTGCTTGCGGTATTCGACGGTGTCGCGGAGCTGCGCGGTCATGGTGGCATGCCTTCGCTGAGAGAGTCACCTACAGCGTACCCCAGACCACCCCCGAACGCGGGCCTCATGGCTCGGATGTCGACGAGGTCCCCTGGAAGAGAGATGGGCGGCAGGACACCGCGCGAGCAGGCGGGCGCAGGTTTCCCTCTCGACATCGAGTCGAGCCTCGCCAGGATGAGGGAACCGCCTTTCGCGAGGCGGCCACACGTCTGGCTGAGAAAGGATTCGATATGAATTCCCGCTCCATTCCCGTGTTCCTGCTGGGTGCCGCGCTGCTTGGAGGTTGTGGAGGTCCCGAGACGCCCATCTCCGCCGCGGAGGAGGAAGGCGCGCTGGTGCCCGCGGTCCGCACGGAGACCGGTGGCACGGCCTCTGGAAACGTCACGGCCAGCGCGGTGTGTGACGACGTGGCGACCTGGGACCCGGCGTGGGCGAGCTTCGAGGACCAGGTCCTCACGCTCGTCAACCAACGCCGGGCCGCGGGCGCCGTCTGTGGAACGACGTCGTACGCGCCCGCTCCCGCGCTCACGCACAACGCCAGCCTGCGGTGCGCGGCGCGCAGACATTCCAAGGACATGGGCACCAACAACTTCATGAGCCACACCGGCTCGAACGGCTCCACGCCCTGGCAGCGCATCACCGCCACGGGCTACACCTACCGGCGCGCCGCGGAGAACGTCGCGGCCGGGTATTCCACGCCAGCGGCGGTGGTCAACGGCTGGATGACCAGCAGCGGGCACTGCACCAACATCATGAACCCGCTGCTCGTGCACATCGGCATCGGCTACTTCAATGCCCCCGGCAGCACCTACCGGCACTACTGGACCCAGGACTTCGGCACGCCTTGATGCCGAGGGGTGGCTCGCCGTGGGCGTCGACTGGCCCACGGCGGTTCGCCGCGTCGGGACGTCGCGGCTTCAGCGCCCCGACGCCTGCGCGGACACGGCGTCCAGTTCGTCCTTGGTGAGCTTCACCTCCGCGCCCGCGAGGTTCTCCTCCAGGTGCTTCACGGAGGAGGTGCCCGGAATCGGCAGCATCACCGGCGAGCGGGCCAGGAGCCACGCGAGGGCAATCTGCGCGGGTGTGGACTGGTGCTTCTTCGCCACCGAGTCGAGCGCGCCGCCGGCCTTCGCCAGTCCGCCCGTGGCCAGAGGGAACCAGGGGATGAAGCCCAGCTTCTCCTGCGTGCAGTAGTCGAGCACCTTCTCGTGCACGCGGTCCGTGAGGTTGTAGCGGTTCTGCACCGACACCACGTCCACCACCTTGCGGGCCCGCTCAATCTCCTCCACGGAGACTTCCGACAGGCCGATGTGGCGAATCTTGCCTTCCTTCTGGAGCGCCTTCAGCTCGCCCAGGGACTCCTCCACGGGGACCTTCGGGTCGATGCGGTGGAGCTGGTACAGGTCGATGCGCTCCAGCTTCAGGCGGCGCAAGGACAGCTCCAGCTCCTGGCGCAGATACTTGGGCGCGCCCACCGGGTGCCACTCATTGGGGCCGGTGCGCACGAGCCCCGCCTTGGTCGCCACGACGACGCCCTTGGCGTAGGGGTGCAGGGCCTCGGCGATGATCTCCTCGCTGACGAAGGGGCCGTAGGAGTCGGCGGTGTCGATGAAGTCCACCCCCAGCTCCACGGCGCGGCGCAGGACGCGCACGGCCTCCGCCCTGTCCTTGGGAGGGCCCCAGATGCCGGGACCGGTGAGCTGCATGGCGCCGTAGCCCAGGCGATGGATGGGCAGGTCGCCGCCCAGCTTGAAGGTTCCGCTTTTCTCGACGGGTCGTGACGAGGTTCCGCTCATGGACGCTTCCTCCTGACCTGAAAGTAGGGCGTCTGCATAACGACCCACCAGCTCGTCCGCACGACCCGTCACCGGGCATGGGGGCGGCAGCGGTGAGTCGTCCGGCACCTCACTGTGGTTCGATGACGTCCAAGCAGGTGAGGGAACGGCCAGCGTCGGCCCGGTATCGTGGGCAGGCGTTCGCGGGCACCTCGCGATATTCTTCGGGCAATCGAGCGTTCCAGCCCTCCTGTTGGACCTTGAGGGAAGAGAGCCCGTCGATGCGTCGAGCCCTGGTCGGTCTCGCTGTGTTCCTTGTCGGTTGTGCGACAACCGCCCGGCCCCCGGAGGACGCGGTGGCGCAGGCACCGGCTCCACCTCCCGCGTCCCCCGCACCGGAGGCACCCCGCTACGAGCACATCTTCATGTTGCCCGTGGAGAAGGCCCTGGCCGAGGCCACGAAGCTCATGACGGAGAAGGGCTGGGTGCTCAAGCCGCTCGAGGACCCGAAGTATCTGCTGACCGAGTGGCGGACCGCGCAGATGGGCAACAGCTCCTGGGGCTGGCAGAGCGACGGTGACGCCACGCGATATCTGGTGGCCGGCGAGCTGCTCTCCGAGCGCGCCTCCGTCATCCGCATCTTCCGCATGAAGCGCGTGTCCTTCGGCAACGACGTCGAAATCAAGCCCGAGGCCTCGGGGGAATTGAACTCGCGCTTCATGTTGATGGAGCGCTTCGAGCAGAGCTTCGTGAGGCGAGGCGCCCCCGTGGAGCTGGCCCAGCGCGAGCGGGACAACGCGCCTTGGATGGAGATGGACGGCGCCGTCCAGGGCACCCGTGACTTGGAGTTGGAGCAGGCCCTCACCCTGCGCCTGGAGTCACGCCCCTCGCTGGAGACGCTCACCGGCTCGCTGCGCCTCACGCGCGATGACTCCTTCGCCAGGGACCCGACCTTCTATCTCAAGCGCTGGAAGCAGGAGGTGCAGGAGCCCTGCGAACGGAAGGTCCAGGGCTTCCAGGCGATGCTGAAGCCGGGGCTGACGTTGCTCATCGGCGAGCAGCTCGGCACGCGTGAGATTCCCACCACCGTGGGAGACCTGGCGTGTGAGGCCGCGCGGACGGGACACGGCGTCACGCTGGCGCTCGCCATTCCGGAGAAGGAGCAGGAGCGCATCAACACCTATCTCTCCAGCGCCGGGAAGCCCGCGGACCAGGATGCGCTGCTGCAGGGAAACTTCTGGCGCAAGCTGCAGCAGGACGGCCGAGGCAGCCGCGCGGTGATGGACCTCATCGACCGGGCCCGCGCGCTGCGTGCCGCTGGCCGCGCTGTCTCCGTGGTGGCCATGGACACGGACATGAATCATGGGAAGGCACGCGATGCCCACATGGCTCGCAAGGTGTTGAACCCGCGCGCCTCGCGGCCGAAGGACGTGTTCCTGGTGCTCGCCGGCAATGCGCATACGCGCCTGGGTGACGCGGACTGGAGCGACGACTTCGTCCCCATGTCGAAGCACCTGCTCCAGAACACCCGGGACTTGAAGGTCCTGGAGGTGGGCTACGCGCAGGGCCGGCGGTGGGGCTGTGATTTGGAGCAGGATGGGGAGATGATTTGCGACGTCATGGGCCTCACCCCCGGTCCCCAGGTCGCGATTCCGGCCGGGACTCCGCCTGGAATCCGCATGCTCCCTTCACTGGACGACGAAGGGTTCCACGGGTTCCTGGACGTGGGCGTGCTGTCCGTCTCCCTGCCCGCCATCGCCCTGCGCGGGCACGAGCCGCCGGAGGCCACGGAGTCCGCGCCCGCCATCGCTCCAGCGAACCAGGTGCCCTCCACGGAGACGCCCAAACCGGTCCCGGTGGAGGGAGGTTGACCAGCATCGAGAACTTCCCGGCGACCCGATATCAGGGGAGCAAGCTCAAGGTCCTGGGCTGGCTCTGGGAGCAGCTCCGGCCGCTGGAGTTCGACTCCGTGGTCGACCTCTTCGGCGGCACGGGCTCGGTCTCCTATCTCTTCAAGGTGCACGGCAAGCAGGTCCACTACAACGACTGCCTCCGCTCCAATCACCTCATCGGCAAGGCGCTCATCGAGAACCCCTCGACGCGCCTGGCGCCCGAAGACGTGGTGTCACTCCTCGTTCGACGGAAGCGGACCTACGAGGACTTCATCGCGAGGACCTTCGGCGGCATCTACTACCCGGACGAGGAGAACCAGCTCCTCGACGTCGTGGCGCAGAACCTGGCGGAGCTGACGGAGGACTACCGGCAAGCGCTCGCGTACCACGCGGTGTTCCAGGCCTGCATCGCGAAGCGCCCGTACAACCTCTTCCACCGCGCCAACCTCTACATGCGCGAGGCGACCGTCGAGCGCTCCTTCGGCAACAAGGCGACATGGGACAGGCCCTTCGCGGACCACGTGGCGAAGCAAGCCGCTGTCGCGAGCGACGCCGTCTTCGACAATGGCCGGGCGAACCTCGCGACGTGTGCGGACGCGGCGCTCCTCGAAGGCAGGGCGGACCTGGCGTACCTCGACCCGCCGTATGTTTCAGCCAAGGGCGTCGGCGTGGACTATCTGGGCTTCTATCACTTCCTGGAGGGGCTGACGGAGTACAGGGATTGGCCGAAGCGGTTCGATGACCGCTACAAACACAAACCCTACCGTCGCGTGGAGACGCCGTGGACGCAGCCAGCGCGCATCGCCTCCGCCTTCGAGGCGGTGTTCGAGCGATGGAAGGACAGCATCCTCGTCGTGTCCTATCGCTCGGATGGCGTGCCTTCCATCGAGGAGCTGAAGCGACTGCTCCAGCGCCACAAGCGGCGCGTCACGGTGAGAGAGCGCGACTACCAGTACGCGCTCTCCACGAACCAGACGAGTCGCGAGGTGCTGCTCATCGCCGAGTAGGTCGCTCGCGCCTCATGCCATCACGGAGGCGCGTGCGCGCTTGAGGGCCCGAGCCGCCACGTCGAGGAACTCGTTGCTCGCCTCGGCGAGGTCCACCGCGCGGGCGTCCACCCAACCCTGCAAGGAGTTGTAGCCCATCACCGCGGGGATGGCGACGAGCAGCCCGAAGGCGGTGGTGACCAGCGCCTCGGAGATGCCCGCGGAGATGGTGCCCAGGCCGCTCGTCCCTGTCGCGCCCATCTGCTCGAACGAGGAGACGATGCCCATCGTCGTACCGAGCAGTCCGATGAAGGGAGCGGTGGAGGCCACGGTGGCCAGATGGCCCAGACCGCGCTTGAGGCTCTGCACCTCGCGCTGCGCCTGACGCTCCAGGCTGCGTGCCACCGACTCCATGACCTCGTCGCGGCTGTCGTCCGAGGAGATGCGGTAGGCCGTCAGCCCCGCGCGGATGGTCCGGCCCAGGTAGCCCACGTCCACGCCTGGCTTGCCCTGGGAGGCGGAGTCGAAGTCACCCTTCGCGAGCAGGGTGCCCATCTCCGAGGCGAACTTGCGGGAGTGTCGACGGGACGCACGAAAGACCAATGCGCGCTCGGCGACGATGATGAGGGACAGCACCGACATGACGCCCATCGCGATGACGATGAGCCTCGCGAAGAGGCCCATGTGGGCCCACAGACCTGGGAGGGTGAATTGCATGGCGATTGGGAGACGCGCCTCCTCGCGCGTGGGGCCACGAAGGCCCCGGGGGATGACAACGGGTGGGAGCACCCGACCGCCAAGGTACGCAGGCCCCCGCGCCCGACGGCGTGTCCGCCTCCATGAGACTGTCATTGTTCAGTCATGGGAAGCGAGAGGACTCGAGCCTCCGGAACCCTGGCCTGCGGCGAGGACTCCGGGGGCTCCGGTTCATGGCTCAGGAGTAGTCGGGCACTCCGACATCACCGCCCTGGAGAACGGAGAGGAGCGCGGGTGCGCTGAAGTCACCCAGGTAGCCCCGGCCGTTGATGAAGAAGCCCGGGGTGCCGCTGACTCCGCTGCGCACGCCACCCATGAAGTCCCGGCGGATGCGTTCGAGGAAGCGGTGCTCGGAGAGGTCCCTGGCGAAGCGCCCCATGTCGAGGTCCAACGTCCGCGCGTAGGCCAGCAGGGACTCGGCGTCGAGCGCCTCCTGATTCTCGTAGAGCAGGCGGTGCATCTCCCAGAAGCGGCCCTGTGCATCCGCGGCCTCGGCGGCCTCGGCGGCCTGCATCGCGAAGGGATGCGCCTCGGTGAGGGGGAAGTGACGGAAGACGTAGCGTAGTTGGTCGCCCATCGCGGCCAGCACCTTGTTCACCTCCCAGTAGGCCGCTCCACAGTAGGGGCACTCGAAGTCGCCGTACTCCACGAACGTCAGTCGTGCCGTTGGCGGGCCGATGAGGTGGTCCTGGGAACCCACGGGAATGCGCAGCCTGCTCATGGACTCGCCTCCTGCTGGGACTGTCCTCCGGCCGCCTCGGAGCTGAACGTTCCGGTGAGGCGCTCCAGCGCATCCAGCACTCCGTCCGCGCCGGGGTTGACCTCCATGGGCGAGACATGGCTCCAGAAAATCTTCCCTTCGGGGTCGATGACGAAGAGGGCACGCTCGCAGACGCCGTCGTCTTCCCGGTAGACGTGGTAGGCGCGCGACAGCGCTCCCTTGGGATGGAAGTCCGAGGCCAGCATCATGTGGAGCCCGCGCTCACGAGCGAAGGCCTGGTGGCACCACACGCCGTCGCAGGAGACGCCCACCACCTTCGCGCCCAGGCGCTCGAACTCCGGCAGCAGCTCGTTGAAGAGCGACAGCTCGTCGCTGCAGACGGGGCTCCAGTCGGCTGGGTAGAACACCAGCACCAGCGGAGCGCCGCGGAACTGCTCGAGAGAGAGCCTCTGGTCCGGAGACACCGGAGCGTCGATGGGTGGCGCGGGCGTGCCGGGGGGCAAGGGCGCGTCGGGCTGCTTGACGGAACGAGCCATGGAATCCTCCTCCAATGAACCTGGGACTCAGGCTCGTGAAAGGCACCATGGACTGGGATTCGGGCCTACGAGCGACGCATCGCCCGGCGATGGCGAAACCGACAGGGCTCCGTGTGAGCCCAGCCACGCCTCCCGTCGTGCGCCCGTGAGGTGTAGGGTGCGCGGGTGTTGCTCAACGATGGCTATGTGTACCGCGAGAAGCTCGGGAGCCGACCGGGCAGCAGCGCGCTCGCCCACATGACGGACAAGTATCGCCACTCCTCGGAGGAGGAATGGCGGGCGCGCTTCGCTCGGGGCGAGGTGCGACTCGATGACCTCGTCGCCGATGGCTCGGAGCCGCTGAAGCCCGGGCAGTTGCTGTGCTGGCACCGCCCACCGTGGGAGGAGGCGGATACGCCTCAGTCCTTCGACCTCGTGTTCGAGGACGCGGAGCTGGTCGTCGTGGTGAAGCCAAGCGGCCTGCCGACCCTGCCCTCGGGAGGCTTCCTCAAGAACACCCTGCTCTCCTTCGTCCAGGCACGCTGGCCCGAGGCCGTCCCCATGCATCGCCTGGGACGCGCGACGTCGGGCCTGGTGCTCTTCACCCGCACCCGCGACGCCGCCGCGCGCCTGGCGAGCGACTGGCGCGAGGGCCGCGTCCACAAGCGCTACCGCGCGCTGGCCCAGGGACTCGCCACCGAGGAGACCTACGACATCCGCGCGCCCATCGGACTGGTGCCCCATCCCCTGCTGGGAGAGGTGCATGGCGCCAGTGCGCGAGGAAAGCCCTCACACAGCACGGCGCGCGTGCTGGAGCGGCGCGCCGAGCACACCCTCTTCGAGGTGGACATCCACACGGGGCGCTCCGAGCAGATTCGCATCCACCTCGCCTTCATCGGCCACCCACTCGTGGGAGACCCGCTCTTCGCAGTGGGAGGCCTGCCTCTGGCCGAGAACCCCGGCCTGCCCGGAGACGGCGGGTACCTGCTGCACGCGGAGTCGCTCGCCTTCCAGCACCCTCGCTCGGGCGAGCACCTCCAGCTTCGCGCCCCGCTCCCGCCCGAACTCCGCGGCCAGGACTCGCGTGCGGCCAGTCCGCGTCAGGCGCCGGTGGTCTGACCCAACTCCAGGTCCGAGAGCCGCCACAGGCCCATGTGGCGGCCCTTGTGCGGGTCCTCCACCAGATGCAGGGGCTCCGGGAAGTTGAACGGCGCCAGCCTCAGATTCACGGGCCTCCACATGCCGGTGACGATGTCCTCGTTCTGGCTCAGTCCCACGTGGGTCGTCGCGAGCAGGTGCTCGGTGCCGCTGCGTCGGAGGTTCGTCAGCGCCCGGAAGATGTTCCGGTACGACAGGTGGATGAACAAATCCCTCACCATGACCACGTCCACCTTCGGCAGGTCATCCTGGATGAGGTCTCGGACCATGAACTGGCGGCGCTCGTTGCCATGCTGCTGCTGATTGAGCGCGATGAGGTCCGGGACGATGTCCGCGCCGATGTACTGGTCCAGGTCCAGCTCCACGTGCTTCATCCAGTTGAAGTCGCCACAGGGAACGTCCAGCATCGTCCGCGCACGCGCCTTGCGGAGCACCTCGGGCAGCTCCCGGCGGATGGACTCCGTCGCCTTCAGCGTCGAGCCCGGCCCCGAACGCGACTCCGAGTCCAGCCAGAAGTTGTGGTGGTAGATGCGCGAGAACCAGAACCGCCGATACTTCTGCTCCAGCGCGCCGAGCTGAGGAACATGCTCGTTGAGCCGCGCCTTCGCCGTCGACACGGCCTCGTTCACATACGACTTCATCGCGGACCACACCACGGCGCGCTGAGGGTTCTTGGGCGAGGAAGAGGAGTCCATGGCGAGGGGGGCCTTTCGGTGACGCGGCGAGCGGCATCGGATGTCTGGGTCGCGAGTCGGGCGACACACAGTACACCGGATTCCACACTCCGTGTCACATCGAGCCTGGCTCCTGGGAGCGAAACAACCCGGGGACAGGCGGGTACAAGACCTGCCCCCGGTGATGACCGACCGCTCAGTCCTGGACCCAGCGGAACGTCACGCGGTCTCCGCCGGTGAGCATCGACGAGAGGTTGGAGAGCTCGTACACGTCGGTATGGGTGCCGAAGATGCCCTTCGACTTGCTGAAGACAAACTTGGTCCCCGAAGCCAGCATGACGCTCGACCACTCCGAGTTGGTGTCGCAGTTGGAGGTCGACGGCGACGGCCAGTTGCACCAGCTGCTGCCAGACTCGTTCCAGACCTTCCAGGGCTGGCCGCTGCTGATGAGCGTCACCTGCTTCCACCGGCTGATGCCCGACGCGGACTGGAGGCGGAACTCGACGACGTCCGAGGCCGCGACGCTGTGGTCGATGGTCACGTCGATGAGGTCACCATCCGGCAACTCGACACGCTCGGTGAACGGGAAGAGCGCCTTGTCGCAGGTGAAGCAGGTGTGCGTGAAGTCCCCAGGAGACGTGCAGCCGCTGGTCGCGTACTCCCCGGAGTACAAGCCGTCGGACGCGCAGAACGAACACGTGTGGGCGTAGACGGTGGTCGCACACGAATAGCGATAGACGACCTCCGTCGCCGAGAAGTCCGACCAGGAGATGGCCGTCGCGGCCATGGCGGAGACATTCCCACCGGACTCCTCCTGCGAGGGCTCGGGCCGGGTGGCCTCCGTCGGGGCTCCAGGAGCTTGTCCATCGTCCAGGGGGCCGCATCCAGCACCCCCTACGAGGCCAAGGCCCAGCACGGTCGAGACAAGCCATTTCCGCATCTGCATGGTGAGTTTTCTCTCGGGTGACGCCCAAGGCGGGCGCGACGCATCGGGCTGCGCAAGCGACGAAGGTTCACGTTGAAAGACACGGCAGCCGCCAGGCTCCCGCCACCACCAGTACGTCGGTCGTGGCGAGAACCTCGGTCCGCAAGGGATACGTACTTCCACGGAATGCTGGCTGCGGGCGGTGACGCTTTTCCGGAATGAGCAGCGAAATCGGCTCCCACCCACGCGGCTCTTGACAGCACGACCCGGGTCTCCTCCTGGGTCGTGCCAGCCATTCCCCCCACACCGTCAGGCGAGCCAGGCGCGGGGACGCTCGCGTCAGGGCGCCGGGACACCGACGACGGTGCCGCTCGTCAGGATGGCGCCGCCGGACTTCGCCGTGCGGATGCTGAACACATACGAGCTGTTCGCCTGAATCCACGGGGCATTCTCGCAGTGCTGCCCGGCGTTGCTCTCCTTCGTGAAGAGCTGCTCGGGCGCGCCATTCGCGCTGACCTTGATCCACACCGGATACCGGAGCCCCGAGGTCCTCCAGCAGATGCGCGACGTCGCCAGCCCGCCCGCTGGCACGCTGACCGTCTGGGGCGTCCCCCAGACCGCGGCCGTGGCCGGAGTGGGCGAGCAGGACACCGCGTTGGGACAATTGCCGAAACACGCGGTGCTGCAGGCAAAGCCCGTCTGGGTGTAGCCAGGCGGGCACAGGGGCCCGCAGGAGATGAGCTCGGACTCCGCTGTCTCCAGTGGGGGCTCGGCATCATCGACAGTGCCGCTCCCGCAGGCAGAGAGGAGCGCTGCCAGGAAGCTCGCGACAAGGAGGCGTCTGTTTTTCATGGGTGGGTCCTCATGCTGTTCGTGTCCGGCAAGGACATCGAATGCCGTGCGGTAGGGTGAGGGGCCCCGCGTTTGTGAATCAGCCCGCACCGGGCCTCACCCGTGACACCGCCATCGACTGGGGCGTGCCCGCCACCCAGGTGGGCGTGTTCCTCGACACGCTCGCGAGCCACGTCCCCATGAAGCGCCCGGGTGTCCCTCGCGACATGGCCGACGCCGCGTACTTCCTGGCGACGTGCGCCTACGCCACCGGCATGGTGCTCGACATCGACGGTGGCTGGACGGCCGTCTGAGCGCGGGCCCCGACTCCGGCACACCGGGTCCGGCGTGCCCCGTTCGACGGGGGCATGGTAGACAGAGGGGCATGGACGCGACGCTCGCTCCTTCGTGCCCCCTGCATCCCGAGCGCCCTGCTGATGGAATCTGCAGCCGCTGTGGCACCTTCCTGTGCGAGGGGTGCCGCAAGTGGCAGGTGCAGCGGATGCTCTGCCTGCGCTGTCACAAGGTGGCGTTGGGAGAGAAGCCCTCCCCGCGCGCGACGATGGCGCTCTTCTTCGCCACCGCGGGCTTCCTCGGGTTCGCTCCAGGGCTCGTGGGACTCGTGCTGGGCTACCAGGAGCTGGCGGCCATCCGCGCGGGCACCGCGCCCGGCTCCGGCGAGGGCTGGGCCCTGCTCGCGCGCAACCTGGGCTGGTTCCACCTGACGATGCTGCTCATCATCGTCGCCGGGTGGATGGCCCGGAGCTGAGCCGCTACCCGAGCGGGCGAAAAACCATACACATCCAACCAGGGTCACGCACTGGATTTCCCTGACCCGACCCCGCACCGATTTGAGTTTGATTTCCACTGCGGGCAACTCATCGCCCCAACCTCTTCGACAAGCACCGTCAGACGCATCCTGATTCCTCGCGGCCGATTGACGCAAAGCCCATGCGTCCGCATGATGCGAATGTCATCAACAGTCTTCTCATCCAAATGGAGACACGGCCATGGCAGCCTCTTCCTCCGAGAGTCAGTTCGACGATCTGGGTGCTGCCTACGAGAGCGCCGACGAGTGGCCATTTCGTGAAGAGATTGAATTCCCGAGCGTGCTGCATGCCCTGGGGAATCTCACGCGATGCAGCGTGCTCGACTATGGATGTGGAAGCGGGCTGTACGCTCGACTGCTGAAGTCCCGAGGAGCCGCTCGCGTGGTGGGTTACGACCAGGCCACGGGCATGCTGAGACATGCGCGAAAGCTCGAGGAGGAAAGACCTCAAGGCATCGAATACACCTCCGAGCTGTCGGCGTCCCTGCGAGACCCATTCGACCTCGTCGTGGGGGTCTATGTCCTGCCCTATGCCACGACTCGCACGGCGTTGGAGGCGATGTGCAAGGAGATGGCGTCCGTGCTGCGCCCCGGGGGGAGATTGATGACGCCCTGCCTGAATCCGGATTACGACCCCAGCGTCGGCTATTACAGGCCCTATGGCTTCTGCCTCGTGGCGGACGAACCGCATGTCGATGGAGCGCCGGTTCGATTGGACCTCTTCCACTCCTCCGCCGAAGCCAGCGTCACGGCCTGCTACTGGTCCAGGGCATCCATGGAGCGAGCGCTGGAAGCGGCGGGGTTCACCTCCGTGAAGTGGAAAGCGGTCTGGCCTCCGAGCTTCTCCCGAATCGAAGAGGCCCCCCCGTGGATGGAAGCCTATCTGCGCAAGCCCCACGCCATCCTGCTGGATTGCCAGTTGGGCTGAAGGAGAAACGAATGACGACGCAATCTCATGCGCTCCTGCAGCGGCTCGAGCTGCTCCTGAAGACCGCTCGCTTCGTCACGCTCGCGACCGCCTCGGCGGAGGGCAGGGCCTGGGCGTCGACCGTCAACTATGTGCCTCACATCGACACCCGGGTTCGCCTCCTCTGGTATTCGATGCGTGAGGCGCGGCACTCGCGCAACATCGAGGAGAACGCGGCGCTTTCCGGGTCCCTCTTCCGGACGGACCTCCAAGAGACCTCGCCAGTCGGGCTGGATGGCCTGCAATTCAGCGGCACCTGCCATGCGGTGGATGAGTTCGAACTGGAGAAGTGGCGCGGCCACTTCTACCAGTGGAACTTCCCGGATGAGTCCGTGAGGAGCCAATGGATGCTTCCCTCCACGGAGTTCCTGGGCCAGGGGCCTCGCAGGTTCTATTCCCTGACCATCGAGGAGTGGTGGCTGCTCGATATCGATGGCTGGCTGAAGGACAAGCGGGACAAACGAATCGATTTGCCCCCGCCGGGCCGGGTCGCGGAGCTCGCGGCACACGGCGAATTCGCGGTCTGATTCGCGGGATGGGGAGAAGGACGACCCTCTCCGCCGCCCCTTTTGCATCGCCCCACATGCACGGCTAGCCTCCGCCTCACGACCCGATTCGGGTCAGCGGTGGGGGATTCACATGGGTTCGAAGAAGCTGGCGCTGGAGGCCGGAGGGCCGCAGCGCCTGGAACTGTCCTGGGGACTGTTCTGGAAGAAGTTCACCGTCACCCTCGACGGCAAGGTGGTGGGGACCACGGATGGCGGTTCGTCCGAGCTCAAGAAGGGCGTGGACTTCAGGCTCCCTGACGGGAGCACCCTGAGCGTCCAAATCCAGTCGGGAGTGCTCCAGGTGGACCTGGCGGTGAAGCGGGATGGAGTCCCCCTGCCCGGCTCCAGCACGGACCCCGAGCAGCGAATCAAGTCCGCCGCGTACATGCTCTACTTCCTGGCGGGCCTCAACACCCTGGTGGGCGTCATCGCCATGGCGATTCCCAACGAGGCGCTGGAAGCACTGGGCATGGGGATTGGCTCCGTCCTCTTCGGCGCCGTGACGGCGGTGCTCGGCTTCTTCACCTATCGCGGCACCCGCGTGGCCCCCATCCTCGCCATCGTCCTGTATGTCGGCGACACGCTCATCACGCTGATGGACACCGTCGCCCAGGGCGGCAAGCCCCAGGTCTTCGGCTTCATCATCCGCGTCTACATCGTCGTCACGCTCGTCAAGGCGGTGCAGGCCGTGAACGAGCTGCGACGCCAGGGTGAAGCGGGAGCGCAGCTCCAGCCCTGACGCCCGCCCCCCCGAGGCAGGCGCGGGCCGCTCCCCGTCAGAGGGCGGGCTGCTCGCCCTGCTTCAGGACATCCACCTGACGCTGGAGCGCCTGCAGTTCGTGGAGCTTCCCCCGCAGCTCGTCGCGAAGCTCGCGCATGTCTGTGTGGAGGACTTCGTCGTGCAGCTCCTCGATGCTCTCAGCCAGACAGGCATGGAGGAGGCGAATCTGCTGCTGGGAGAGCTCCAGGACCATGGGACACCTCTCTGACAGCGGAAGACAGCGGGTGCGAACGCGCGCGCGTCTGCTGCTTCCAATGCCTGACGCCCAGGCGGTCGCGGAACACCGTGAAGCCTATCACGGGCTCGCGCGCCGCTCCCGGCGCCCTATCCGACATGTCTTGGAAAGGTGTTGGCTGTCCTACATACGCACGCGGCGCCTCGGGTCAGGAGGCGCCGCGTCATCGACGCTGACTAGCGGAGCGCGATGAGGGAGGCCACGAGCAGGGAGACGACGCTCATGACCTTGATGAGGATGGCAACGCCAGGGCCCGAGGTGTCCTTGAACGGGTCGCCCACCATGTCGCCGACGACGGCGGCCTTGTGGACGTGCGAGCCCTTCGCGTGGCCCGGCAACTTGCCCTTCTCGATGTACTTCTTGGCGTTGTCCCAGGCACCGCCCGCGTTGGCCATGTAGAGGGCCATGGTGGCGCCGACGACGAGCGCACCGGCCAGGAGGCCCGCCAGGGCGCTGGGCCCCAGCACGTAGCCCACCAGGGGCGGGGCGACGACGGCGACGAGGCCCGGGAAGATCATCTCGCGCAGCGCGCTCTTGGTCGCGATGTCGACGATCTTCTTGGGGTCGGGGTCCGCCTTGAGCTCCATCAGCCCGGGAATCTCGCGGAACTGACGGCCAATCTCCTCGACGATGGCACCCGCCGCGCGACCGACGGCGAGCATCGTGGAGGCGCCCACCATGAACGGCAGGATGGAGCCGAGCAGCAGGCCCACGATGACCTTCGGGTCGGTCAGCAGCAGGCTCATCTCCGGCAGACCGGCCGCGACGCGCGTGTGATTGACCTCCAGGTTGAACGCCGAGAAGAGCGCGATGACGGTGAGCGTCGCCGAGCCGATGGCGAAGCCCTTGCCGATGGCCGCCGTGGTGTTGCCCACCGCGTCCAGTTCGTCGGTGATGGCGCGGACCTCGGGGCCCAGGCCGGACATCTCGGAGATGCCACCGGCGTTGTCGGAGATGGGGCCGTAGGCGTCCACCGTCATCACGACGGCGGTGCCACCCAGCATGCCCACCGCGGACAGCGCGATGCCGTACAGGCCGAGCGCCTGGTCAGCGATGTAGGCCACCAGCGCGATGGTGGCCATGGAGATGCCCACGCTCTCCATGCCGACGGCGAGGCCGCGGATGAGGTTGGTGCCGGCGCCAGTGATTGACGCCTCGGCGATGCGCTGCACCGGCGTGGAGGACGTGTAGTAGTCCGTGACGAGGCCGATGATGGCGCCACCGAAGGCGCCCGCGGCCAGGGCCACGGTGATGGACTGGGAGAGGCCGAACACGTTCATCATCACGTACGACAGGCCCACCAGGATGACGGGGGGCAGGATGAGCGCGCTGCGCAGCACCTGCGCGGGGTTCATCTTCTTGAGGGCGCGCGCGATGAAGATGCTCAGCACGCTGACGACGAGACCCACCGCGGACAGCACCAGCGGGAGCACCACGCCGGCCACCTTCGCGCCACCCGTGGCCGAGGAGTCCACCACGAGGCGGGAGAGCTCCGTGGCGTTGGCCGTCAGGGCAATCGCCATGGCGGCGACGATGGCGGCCACCATGGACTCGTAGATGTCGGCGCCCATGCCGGCCACGTCGCCCACGTTGTCGCCCACGTTGTCGGCGATGACGCCGGGGTTGCGCGGGTCGTCCTCGGGGATGTTCTCGATGACCTTGCCGGCGATGTCGGAGCCGACGTCCGCGGCCTTGGTGTAGATGCCGCCGCCCACGCGCGCGAAGAGCGCGATGGAGCTGGCGCCCACGGCGAACGAGTGGAGGATGGGCGACAGCTGCGCGTGGCCCCTGAAGAAGTAGTAGACGCCGCCCATGCCAATCAGGCCCAGGCCGGCGACGGCGAGCCCCATGACCGCGCCGCCATCCAGCGCGACCAGCAGCGCATTCGGCTTCGAGCCGGTGCGCGCGGCCTGCGCGGTGCGCACGTTCGCGAACGTCGCGGCCTTCATTCCGATGTAGCCGGCGAGCAGCGACAAGAACGCGCCCACCACGAAGCTCGCGCTCGCGAGGCCCCCGAGCGCCCAGCCGATGAACACCGCGATGACCGCGCAGTACACCGCGAGCACCTTGTACTCACGCACGAGGAACGCCATCGCGCCTTCGCGGATGTATCCCGCGATGCGGTTCATCGTCGCGTCGCCGTCGGGGAGTGCCTTGACCCGGAAGTAGAAGTACGCAGAGAAGAGCAGTCCCACGGCGCCGATGACACCCGGTGCGATTGCCCAGAAATTCGACTCGAGACTCGACAACTCCATCCAATCCTCCAGAGCAGTCCCCGGGGCTCAAATCCCCCCTCTGGGGCGCTCGCGTGCAGCGCACGTTGCGAGCAGGCCCTATACGGGATTTCCACCGAACCTGGGAGCCTTCTGGGAGCGATCAGCAGAGAGGACGGCCCACCGAGGGAATGGGCCGACGCGGAGACACGGAGGGGGGCTCACGGCGCCCGCCTTCTCGTCTCCACTCGGGACGTATTCACTCGGAGTGGTTCCCGGTGCCCCTCCGCGAGTCACGACCGCCGCTGTTTACAGGTGTTTCATCCCAGGCCCCGGACCGCCAGCCCGCACTGTGAGCAAAAATCCAGGTCTATGTTTCACCGGGAGGGAGGCATGTCGACTTCGACACCCCACCGGGTCAGCTGGCTCAGGGGTGGGTGGAGCGCTCGCCACCCTCGCCGCCGTACCTCAATCAGTTTATCTCGAATTCTTATACTTCCGGGTGTATCAGCCGCCTCCCTCGGAGAATCGAGTCCACCGCCGCGAGCGGGGGCGCCGGCTCGCGGCTCACCGGGCGGTGGCGGGCCACGCGAGCATCGCGGCATCGATGATGGCGTTCAGCTTCGCGACGGACGCGCCATCGCGGGCCTGGATGGAGAGGCCCTCGAGCACCGTGGTGTAGAACGCGGCGAGCTGCTCCACGGGGGCGGACCTGGGGAGTTCTCCGAGGGCGACTCCCCGCTGGAGCCGGCGCTTCAGCGCGCGCTCACCGCTCAGGCGGTTCTCGGCGAGGAAGGTCCGGACGGCCGCGTTCTCCGGTGCGCCCAGGAGCGACGCCAGGACAATCATGCACCCGCGAGGCTTGTCGGCGGCGGTATAGGCCCGCGCATTGGCGCGCAGCATGTCCTCCACCGCCGCGCGCGCGGAGGTCGCATCCTCCAGGCCGCGGGTGACGTGGAGTCCTTCGGTCCGGTCATAGAGCTCCACGGCCTCACGGAAGAGTTCCTCCTTGCAGCCGAAGATGGAATAGAGGCTGGGCTTGTTGACGCCCATCGCCTCGACGAGGTCCTGGATGGACGTGCCCTCGTAACCGCGTGCCCAGAAGACGCGCATGGCCTCGACGAGCGCCTCGTCGCGGTCGAACCCTCGGGGCCGTCCCATCACCGCGGCGGGCTGCTTCTGCTTCGCCTTCTTCGTCGTCATCCGTCGATTGCCCTCAGGCCCGCGACGCCGATGCCAATCAACGCCAGGCAGACGATGCGCGCCACCGAGACCTGCTCGCCGAGGAATAACATGCCGGAGACGGCGACACCGGCCGCGCCGATGCCGACCCAGACCGCGTAGGCCGTTCCGACCGGCAGGTGTTTCAGCGCGAGCCCCAGCAGCACGAGGCTGGCCAGGGCGATGCTGATTCCCAGCACG
Organism: Myxococcus sp. AM011; assembly: GCF_013372595.1. Taxonomy (NCBI): domain Bacteria; kingdom Pseudomonadati; phylum Myxococcota; class Myxococcia; order Myxococcales; family Myxococcaceae; genus Myxococcus; species Myxococcus sp. AM011. Next base: position 27,080 of record NZ_JABXEM010000052.1, on the reverse strand, counting down.
CTCGGCCAGAATCGCGTCAGCCCCTCGGCCCGCTTGAGCGCGAGCGCCCAGGCGATTTCGAGGGCGCCGGCCACCACCAACAGAAGCCACGCCATGACCACCTCCGACGGATGCGAGTCACGCGGTGAAGCCACCGTCGACCGCGATGGAAGCCCCGGTGATGAAGCGCCCGCCCGGGCCGGCCAGATGTCCCACGGTGGCGGCGATGTCCTCGGGGAGGGCGAAGTGTTTGACCGCCATGAGCGCCAGCTCGCCCGAAACGTGGGGGCCATCCGCCGGATTCATGTCCGTGTCGGTCGAACCGGGGTCGACCACATTCACGGTGATGCCTCGCTCGCCCACCTCCCGCGCCAGGCCCTTCGTCAGGCCCACGAGCGCGGACTTGCTCATCGCGTAGAGAGTGACTCCGCCATAGGGCACGCGCTGCGCGAAGCATGAGCCGATGGAGATGATGCGGCCACCGTGCGGCATGTGGGCGAGCGCGGCCTGGGTGGCGACGAACACGCCCCGGACGTGGACCGCCAGGGTCCGGTCCACCTCCTCGAGTGAGACGTCCTCGAACGGCCCGGACGGGAAAATGCCGGCGTTGTTGACCAGGATGTCCAGGCGCCCCAGCTCCGACGCCGCGCGCTCCACGCCTCGCCGGACGGCGTGAGCGTCTCCGCTGTCCGCCTGGATGGCCACGCCGCGTCGGCCCAGCGCCGTGAGCTCCTCCACCAATGCCGCCGCCTTCTCCCCGGAGTTGGCATAGGTGAAGGCGACGTCAGCGCCACCCCTCGCCAGATGTCGGACGATGGCCGCGCCGATTCCCCGCGTGCCGCCCGTCACCAACGCCGCCTTGCCGCTGAAGTCCGTCATGCCCACCTCGACTTATGAACCGGTCGTTTAAAATATCTAGAGTCCGGGGTCTCCCCCGTCAAGACTATTTAACCGACCAGTTCATAAGTCCGAGCGCGGTGGCCTTCGGGCGCGGATGGGTTCTGCCGTTGACTCAGCGATTCGAGGCCGCGTTTTTTTGCGCGGGCTCCTTGCTCAGGAGTTGGACGGCGCGCTCCAGCAGCTCGTCCCGGCCCGCCTGGAGCCCCGCCACCGTCGGCCGCAGCAGCACGTGGGGCTCCAGCCCCTTGCGCTGCAGTTGCCGACCATCCCCGTGACGCACCTGCTGGCCGGTGAAATAGAAGGTGACGCCGCCGGGCAGCACCGCCTGGGTGACATCGCCGTTGGTGCCCGCGGTGGCGCTGCCCACGAAGACGGTGTCCGCCGCGGCCTCCAGCATCAGCCCGGTGTGCTCGGACTGGCTGATGGCTCGCGAATCAATCAACGTCACCGTGCGGCCCCGATACTTGGGAGTGCCCTTCTCCGCCAGCGCGTCGACGGACTTCACCCAGCCGACGTGCTGCGGGCCGCCCACATAGGGGCGCTCATACACGGCATAGGGGCGTGAGCCCTTCACGTCGAAGTAGGGCCCGAGCGCCCACAGCGTGCCGCGAGGATAGTCACGCAGGTCGAACACGATGCCGCGAGTGTCCTTGAGCGCCTCGAACATCTGGGGCACCTGTTCGACCTCCAGCGTCCCCAGGTCCACGAAGCCGATGTTCCCCTCCATCACCCGGAAGGACGCCCCCGTCGGAGGAGGCAGCTTCGCCCGGGGCGTGCGGATGAGCTTCGCCTCCTTGGGCCCCTGGGCACCTCGCACACTCAGGACGGCGGTGGAGCCCTCCGCGCCCCCGAGCGCGAGCAGCAGCGTCATGTCCCTGTGGTAGCCGGGCAGTGAGGCCGCCACGTAGGGGGCGAAACGGCGCGCCCGTGCGTCGATGGGCTCCCCGTCGACCTTCTCGATGATGTCGCCTGGAGCGAGCCCCTGAGCGGAGGCCGCATCGCGCACCTTCACCACCACCGCCTTGCCGTCGACGTCCGTCACCCAGACCGGCGGGATGACGCCGTAGAACCGCTGAAGCTCCGGGTGGCCTCGCACGCGCGTATGGGCGTCCTGGAGCCAGGTGGTCGCCTCGGCCAACGCGAGCACGTACGCCGTCGCGTCCTTCGCCGCGTCCAGCTTCTCGAGCAGCACTGGCAAGCGGGACTCCCAGGGCCGGTCCATCAGCTCCGGGTAGGCGAAGAAGAAGCGCACCACCGTCCACAGCTTGGCCCCGGCCAGCAGCCGCAGCTCACGGGAAGGATAGAGCGAGTCCTGGTAGCTCGGCTCCGGGCGCCAGGCGGCCGTGGGCCGTGAGAGCGCTGCCAGGGCCTTCGGCTTGGGTGGGCGGGAGGCCAGCAGGAGCGCCTGTCGCATCCCTTCATCCGGGCCCTCCAGACGCGCACGCACGGGGCGACTCACGTCCGGCTCCAGGGGCAGCACCGGCTCGTCCAGGCTCAAGAGGACGCGGTATCCCTCGCCCAGCGGCAAGGAGTCCTGGGTGTTCATCGCGCCGTCATCGAGCGGGCCTTCGGCCACCAGGAGCGCCTTGCCGCGAGCGCGCAGGGCCAGGATGGACAGGTCGATGGCGGAGTCCCCGTCGACCAGGAAGACGAGCAGCGCGGGCTTCTTGCCCGGGGTGCCCGTGACGACCTCCGCCGTGGGCACCTTGAACTCGGAGCGGTAGAAGCTCTGCATGTCATCCTGTGGCCGCAGTCCATCGTGGCGAAGCGCGCGCAAGCCAGGAACGCTCAGCTCGCCGTCGATGAAGTGGGGCAACAGCCGCGCCACCATCCACGAGACGCCGTAGCGCTGGAGGCCGCGCATGCGCAGGTCCAACACCACCGCGCGAGCCTTCGCCGCGTCCACGTCCAGCGTCCCCTCCAACTCCTGCAACGACGCATACCCCTGGGGCCCCAGGAGGTTGCGCAGGTCGAGCACGAGGACGTCCTTCTCCCAGCTCTTGAGCGCGCGAAGCGTGGGGGGCTTGCTGGAGACGGTGGGCGGAGTCTCAGGCTCCACCCGCGTGGCCCCGTCTCCCAGGGTCGCGAGCATGCCCTGGACCGCGGCGGCATAGGACTCCGCGTCCCGCGCCGCCTCCACCTTGGGCAGCGCGGAGAGGAAGGCGGCATCCCACTCGGCGGGAATGGAGAAGGCCCGGGGATGGCGGAACCGGACGTCACCCCAAACCTTCACCAGGCGCATCCGGCGCTCGGCGCGGAGCGCCTCCGGCGTGGTGGACCCCTGGGCGTTGGCGACCCCCGTGAGGAGCAGGGCTCCCAGGCACAGCAATGAGGCCCACCTCAGCGAACCACTCGTCATTCGTGCCCACCCCTTGTCACCTGAACCCACGAGGCTACCCCAGGTCCGTGAGGGGCTCCAAAGAGCCTCGAATGGCAGACACCCGGGCCATCCATCTTGAACGCCCGCCCGCGCGCCACGATGATTCTCGCCACCCATGTCCACGAGACTGAAATCCTCGCGCAGCCTCCCGCCCACTGTCCTCGCCCTGTGTCTGACAATGGCCGCGTGCGACCCGGCGGAGCTTCCCGACACACCGCCATCGGTGAAGTGGGTGACCATTCCGGCGTCCGACGACCGGGTGCAGTACACCGGACGGACGTACGACTCCGGCACCGGCGTCATCTTCTCCCATCCCGGCGTCACGGTTCGCGCGCGCTTCTGGGGAGACGCCCTCCGGATGCGGCTCAACGACGCGGGCCTTGGCGGCGCGACGGGGACCAACTTCTTCGATGTCGTGATTGACGGGGCGGAGCCGAAGCTGCTGGAGGTGCGGCGCAGCCAGTCCTTCTATGAGCTCGCCACGGACCTCACCGAAGGACTTCACACGGTGGAGCTGATGAAGCGCACCGAGTCTTCGGTAGGCCACAGCGAATTCGTGGCGTTCGAGGTCCACGGTGAGCCCAGGGAGCCCCCTGCCCGCCCGGAGCTCAAGATGGAGTTCATTGGAGACTCCATCACCTGTGGCTACGGTAACGACATCACCGTCTTCCCCCGGCCGCCCCCATGGAGCGCGCCCACCTTCACGTCGAAGAACGAGAATCACAGACGGACCTATGGCTGGCTCACGGCCCAGCGCCTGGGGGCCGAGTCCGTCCACATCTGCTATTCGGGTCGAGGCGTGTACCGCAACCTGGACGCCTCGCGGGTGGGGCGGGTGCCGGACATCTACGAGCTCGCCGTCCCGGACCATCCCGCCACCTGGGACTTCTCCGGCGAGTCACCCGATGTGATTGTCATCAACGCCGGCACCAATGACACCTTCGCGGGCTCGGGCACCGCCGAGTACCTTCCGGATGAGACGGCGTTCAAGGCGGCCTATCGGGCGTTCCTCGGGCGACTGAGGACGCTGCACCCTCGAGCACACATCATCTGCACGATGGGAACCATGACGGACGGCTACAAGGAAGCCGAGGGAAATGGCGGGCCCCCGGTGGAGTCCGTGCATGTCGGCCACTGGCTCACCGACTTGGTGGCGGAGAGGAATCAGCAGGGTGATGCCCGCGTCTACCGCCATGTCATGACCGTGCAGGACCCGGCCATCGACGGAGTCGGAGAGGATTGGCATCCCTCCGCGGGCACGCACGCGAAGATGGCGGAGGCACTGGGCCGGTTCATCGAGGACGTCGTGAGGCCCTGACGCGTCAGGTCCGGGCTGTGACATGGAATTCAGGGTAGGCTTGGAGAATGCGATCCGCACTCCTTGCCCTCGTCCTGTTCGCCACGGCCTCCACGTCCTGTAGCGCCACCGCCGGGCGCTCCGACCCGCCCACGCCGGAGGACTTCTTCCGCCGCCCGGACCGGGTGCAAATCTTCATCGCGGACCTGGTGGGGCCGGGGGAGCGGGATGAGACGACTCCCGGCAACGGCTACTTCGTCTACGCCAAGGAAGGCCCCGAGCTGAGCTCGAGGCAGCGCAGGGCCCTGGCGGACATCTGGAAATCCCCCAAGGACTTCGTGCCCTACCCGGAGAGGAAGTGTGGCTTCAACCCGGACATCGCCTTCCGCTTCTGGATTGGAAAGACGTTTGTGGACGCAGTGGCCTGTTTCAGTTGCCGGATGCTCATGTTCCGTGACGCCCAGGGCAACCCCCTCCCGGATGCCGGCTTCCTGGACGGATTCCCGGTCATGCAAGACCTCGCGAAGCAGTCGTTCCCCGAAGGCGGGTTCAGCGCGGGCTGGTGAAGGCAGGACTCGTGCGGGCTTCGCTCCAACCCGCACAGGCATCTGACTGTGAATGTCCTGCGGGCAGGACGTCTGTCATTCCAAAGACAAAGCCATCGTCCTTGTCGACAGTATTGCCGGTGAGTTGACACGTCGATGATGGCTTCGACGTTCGGCCATCAAGAATCATACGGCACTCAGGGCTTCCCGGACGTCACCCGAGAGGAAGACCATGCGTTCTCACCGCGACGTTCTCACCGGCACTTCTCCCGCTGTCTGGCTGCTCCTGCTGTCCGTTCCACTCCTGTCGGCCTGTGGAACAGGGCCCGATGAAGCGAGCATCGAGGAGGACTCCTCGAATCAATCCCTGTCCGGTATCACCTGCGTGACGTTCCGACGCGGCGCCAGCGGGACGGTGGCCGACACCACGATTGCCTCGCTCACTCCCAATTCGAACTTCGGGTCCCTGCAGTTGAACGTGGATTACCTCAATCCCATCATCCTCGCCTCCCGGCAGGAAGCGCTCCTGAAGTTCGACGTCAGCTCGATTCCGTCCAACTCCACCATCAACTCCGCCACGCTCCAGCTGTTCGCCGTGGCGCAGCTCAACGCCGTCACGGTGCATGCGGCCACTGCCGCCTGGGACGAGTTCACGGTGACCTTCAACAGCTTCAATCAGCAGTTCAGCCCCACGGTGCGGGCCACCATCCCTCCTGCCCTCCTGTCGGCGCGGAACGTGAATGTCACGGGACTGGTCACCGACTGGGTCTCCGGCAGCCTCGTGAACAACGGCCTCCTGCTCGACACCGCCGCGACGGCTGTCTCGGTGCCTTCCATCTTCTACAGCAGCGAGAGCACGGACATCGCCAATCGGCCCGGCCTGGAGGTCTGCTACACGCCCCCTGAATGCGCGGTGACCTACGGACAATGCGGCGGGTTGAATTGGACGGGGCCCACGTGCTGCCAGGCTGGCTTCACCTGCACGTATGTCAACGACTCCTACAGCCAGTGCAATCCCCCCTGACCGGGACACTCGGTCCGCACTGCTGCGGCGCCTCTGCTTGTCGAGGCGCCGCACGCGACCCGACACACCCGCTCAAGGCGTCAGCGAGCACGGCCCGCGCCGCGGCTACACAGGGGCTCCGTCATAAACTCCGTCCAGCTTGGGGACCATTGGGTGTACATGGAAACCCGCATCGCTCGAGGCGACCTGATGCGGGTGCCAACCCGGAGAGTTCATGTCGGCAACACAGTCAGGCAGGGTGTTCTATCGGGGAGGCCATGCCGGCCCCGGCGTCCTCGGTGTACTCGCGGGCCCTGTCGACAACCCCGACGAGACGGAATCGACGATTTTCTACACCGTCCGCGGCGATGAGTGGTCGAGGCAGGAGTTCGCGTTCGAGCTCTCCTCGCTGACCCATCTGGCTCAGCCAGGCAGCGCCGATGCCGGTTGGTGGTTGCTGGGCAAGCGCGGTGAAGTGGTCGCCTGCAACGGCGAAGCACCGCGCATCGAGCGCATCTCGACAGGTGGCACTGGCACCCCCGAGAAGAAGTTCGGTTATCTCAGCCAGATTCGGGTCATCGATGGTGCGTTGTTCATCTGTGGCTACCGTCGTCAGGTCTATCGCCGGGACGGTGCGGAATGGCGCTTGCTCAGCGATTCCATTCTCGACCGGCGCGCCAAGGGGCCGTGGACCGGGTTCACGTCCATCGACGGGTTCGCGCGGAACGACGTCTACGCCGTGGGCGATGATGGGGAGATCTGGCATTTCGACGGCGCGGCCTGGAAGCAATGCGAATCGCCCACGGACCAGACTCTGGCCGAGGTCCGCTGTGTCGATGGGAAGGTCTGGATTTGCGGTGACGGGGGTCTTGTCCTGTGTGGTGACAAGAACGGCTGGCACGTCGTCTGGGACAAGAAAGAGCCGTCCGAGAACTGGTGGAGCCTGGAGCGCTTCATGGGACGACTCCATCTGGCCGGCAACGAGTTCCTGGGCGTGCTGGAGGACGGACAGGTCAGCGAAGTCGACGTCGGTCTGAAGGACTCCGTCACCACCATGGCGCTTCACGCCAGGGATGGCGTCCTCTGGGCGTTCGGCGAGGAAGACATCCTGTCGTGGGACGGCGGCAGCTGGCGAGAATGGGTGGCGCCGGAGAATCGCTAGTCAGCCTGTCCAACGTCCCGCACCATGGAGCCGACCCACTGGGACAACGCGCGGGCCGCTCGCGAAGAATCGCGTCGGCCTCATGCGCCGCCCTTGAGCAACCGACCGACGGGTGACACGGGGTGGCTGCCAAGGCGCATCAACACGTCAGCGAGGTACGCCTCGGGATTGACGCCGTTCGCCTCGCACGTGGCGACCAGGGAGCTGAGCCCCGCCAGATTCCGACCTGCCTCGTCATTTCCGACAAAGAGATAGTTCTTCCTGCCCAGGGCCAGGAGGCGCTCGGCGAGTGGCGCCGTGGCCCGGCCCACCTCGTGGAAGACGTCACAGAGCGTGGTGCGCGCCACGGGCATGCCCGCGCGGGCCAGGGCCTTGGCCTGGCGATACAGCGGAATCGAGTCGCAGCACTTCGCCGTCACCACGTGCGCCAGGAAGCCCGGGCCGTACTGGCCCTGCTCAATGGCCTTCGGTGCGGGCGCGGTGAGGATGCCCGCGCCGCAGGGACAGACGAGCGTCTCCTGGAGGTGGACCTGCGCTCCACGTGTGCGGGCACATGCTCGAGGATTTCGGTGCGCTTGCCGGGGCCCAGGGGCTTCAACGCCGTACCACCGCAGGCCGGACACCGCCGCGCTTCGTCGGGCACTCGATGGTGAATCACCCGCTCGGGCAACGTCGCGCGCGCCTCGCGCTTCCGCCGCCGCTCCTTCAGCGTCGCCTCATGCGGCCTGAGCACGTCCCCGGAGGACTTTCGCAACTCGTCCTCGACTCTGGGGAGCTTCTCGCTCTTCTTTCCAAAGACGGTCCGCTGGAGGAGGGCGAGCTGGGATTCGATGCGGCCCACGCGCTCTTTGAGGGTGAGGTTCTCCCGCTCGAGCTCCTCGGCTCGCTCACGCCACTCGCACTGGTGCGTCTCGGCGAACGCTGCCATCTCTCAGGGAGAACCAGCCCACCACTGACGGGCATTGCCTCGGCGACTGGGGGCGGTGCCCACTTGCCTGGTCTCCGGACGTGCGTCACGTCGATTCCGTCGAGGAGCATGGACAGTTGGGTGGCATCCAGCTGCGCTCCCAAGGCGTCCTTGGCGAAGGCAGGCAGGCGGAAGCGGCCCTGCTCCAAGCGCTTGTAGGTGAGGACGAAGCCGCCGGCGTCCCAGGAGAGAATCTTCACCTTGGGAAGGAACGCCGCCCGAGGGCTGCCCCCCGTCTCGGACCGCCGAACCGGCGTGGCCGGTGACTTCTTGTACAGCCAGTACTGGAAGGCACCGAGCGAGACCTGGTGTCTGTCCGCGAATTCCTTCTGCGTCAGCTCGCTCGCCTCGAACTCCTCCACCAACTGCGTCCACTCATCCGGATTGGGTCGTCGCATGCCGGAGTGAACCGGCGAATCCACCCCGGTTCAGGACGCCCGCCGTCGGTCGGTTACGCATGAACTGGAGCCGTTGCTGTCCGGCCGGCCCACTATCTGAAGAGGTCCCCAGAGGCCAGACAGGGTGGCGCAGCACGCCATCGTCAAACTCCATGGTCCGCACCAATTGGCATTGGATAAGGGCATGGGTAAGGCGCCGCTGGGTGGGGCCCTAACCAGTCCCAACCCACCGACAGGGCGAAGACAGACCGCAAGAAATGCCTGCTGTCAGACTGGCGGGACGCCGCTCAACGTTGAGTCAGTAGCTCCGCACAGACGATTTCAAGCTGGAACGAACACCCGCAGGCGCCCACGAAAAAGCCCCGGGCCCCATGCCATGAGCATGGAACACCGGGGCGGATGCACGGAGAGCCTCGCGGGCTCCCGGCCAGTCCTACTGTCCGCGCACCAGCTGCGACTGCGCGAAGGCAGCGAGCTGCTGGGCGTTGAACTTGCCCTGCGCGATGTCCCCCGCCACGGTGGCGGCATTGCGAACCGTCTCCACGGTGTCCGCCAGCTTGCCCACGTTCTGCGCCTTGCCGAGCATGCTGCTCACGCCCGCCAGCGGGCCACCGGCCACCATGGACAGTCCGTTGTCGATGAACTTGTCCGCGAACGGCTTGGCCAACTGGCCGATGCCGAACGGCAGGGAATCCAGCGCCTTGCCGACGATGTCCTTCAGCGGCCCGGTGATGGCGCTGAGCCCCTTTTCCAGGAGCCCGGAGACCTTGCCGAGCGCCTCGGAGACCTTGCCGAGCGCGTCGCCAATCCCCTTGGCCAGTCCGCCCAGGCCCCCCAGCGCCTTGCCAATCCCGCCCAGCGCGTTGCTGATGCTGCTGGCGGCCTTGCTCGCGGCGTCAGCGGCCTTGCTGGCCGCATTGCTCGCGGAGTTGCTCGCGCTGTTCGCACCGCTGCTACCACCCGCGCCACTGGAGCCGCCGACGGACATGGGATTTCCTCGTGAAATGTAGGTTTACGTGATTATCGAGGACCGACCGGGAGAGTTGCGTCCGCCAGACTAGAGCTCGGGCACCTGGGGCAGGTCCTTGAGGAGGGCCTGGCCTTTTGCCTCATCGGCCTCGACCCGCGTCTGATTCTCGTCGCCCCGCAAGGAGGGCTTGTTCTGGGAGGCGGACTGGTTCGCCTCGAAGCCCGTGGAATAGGAGGCCGGCGGCCCCAGGCCCAGCTCCCCCCGGGCGGCGCTCTTGAAGAACTCCCCCACCTCCTGGAGGGTCGGAGGATCATACCCGGCGGCCCGCAGCGCCTCGTCCGGGACGACCTGCAGCACCGGCTCCTTCTCCGGGTGCTGGGCGTAGTCGAGCACCAGCTCCACGTAGGCCGCCAGCTCCATCCCCACCGATTTGGCGATGCGCTGGGTGTCCGGATCCGCGAGCAGCTCGGCGCGGACATTCTCGACGGGACGCGTGAGGCGGGGCTTCTGCTCGGACATGTGGGACCAGCTCCATCGGCGGTGAAGTACGACCTCCCAAGGTTAGCCGGACCTGGAAGCAGGCTCCAGGCTGTCGCCCATTCCAGGGGCTCCCAGACGTGCGAGTCCCCCGCCCGGGCCACCCGCACAGAGAGTGTCCACCAGCCAACACTCATCCCGCCCTTCAGGGCACACCCTGAGTGAAGTGTAAAATATAAGGAACTCGGGGATTTCTGGCGCCATCCCTGGCGTCGGACATCCCTCGTTCCAGACAGTCAAACACTGCCGAGGGAGCCATTACATGCACCATGTCTTGAAGTCCGCCGTCTGTCTTACCGCGCTGCTGGCGGCGCCCGCGTGGGCGTTCAAGCCGGAAGCGCCATCCGCGCCGGGCTCACTGGCGAGCCAGGCATTCTTCAAGCCCGAGCTCACCATCCCCAGCGGACAGCTGTCGCTCGAGGAGGCGCTGCCGAAGCTGAGCCGCGCGAGCGCCAGCGCGTGGGATGACTTCTTCGCGCGCAACGGCCGCGGCTTCCAGGTCTATGTCGATGCCCAGACGGGCACGGCCGCCAACCTCATGGGCTCCATCCCCCTCATCCCGGGCACCGGCGTGGGCAACAAGCTCACGCTGGAGAACGTACGCCAGCGGCTCGGGCGCGGCGTCGCGCGGGTGGACGCAGCCGTCGTGGGCGACCTGGTCCTGCGCTTCATCGAGTCCAACCAGGCCGCGCTCGGCGTGGACGTGCTCCAGTTGGGAGAGCCCCGCGTCGAGCAGATTTCCGAGCACCTGTGGCAGGTCTCCATCCCCCAGCAGCTCAAGGGCATCCCCGTCCGCTACGGGCGCCTGGCCGCCACCATCAGCCACGGCAACCTGGTGCTGATGGGCACCGAGTCCTGGGCCAACGTGGACATCTCTCCTTTGCCGCTGCTCGCCGCCGAGCAGGCGATGATGGCGGGCTTCGAGCGCTTCGGCATCTACGAGAGCCCTCCGACGTTCTGGAAGCAGCCCACGCTCGAAATCGTCCCCGTGGCCCGGCAGGGCGCGGCCTTCGGCGAGTCCTACGGCCACCAGCTCGTGTGGAGCTACGGCTTCCAGCAGCCGGGTGAGCACGAGCGCTGGAAGGTCACCGTCGATGCGACGCGCGGCGAGGTGCTGTCGCTCGAGGACGACAACCACTACTTCGACCAGAGCATCAAGGGCGGCGCCTTCCCGCTGACCAACACCGAGTCCTGCACCGGCACGGCGACGTGCGGGCTGAGCTTCGCCAACACGCCCATGCCCTGGGCCGACACCGGCTTCGTGGCGCCGGACGACTACACGGACAGCGCCGGCGTCTTCAACTACACGACGGGCACCACCACCACCACGCTCAACGGCAAGTACATCCGCATCCAGGACAACTGCGGCCCCGTCACCGCCTCCGCCGCGGGCACCATCGACCTGGGCGGCGTCACCACGCAGCACGACTGCGCCTCGCCGGGCTTCTCCGCGGGCAACACCTCCGCGTCGCGCAGCTCCTTCTACGAGCTGAACCGGATTGCCCAGATTGCCCGAGGCTGGCTGCCCACCAACGTGTGGCTCAACGGGCAGCTCACCTCCAACATGAACATCGTCAGCACCTGCAACGCCTTCTGGACCGGGTCCACGGTCAACTTCTTCCGCAGTGGCGGCGGGTGCCGGAACACGGGCGAAATCGCCGCCGTGTTCGACCACGAGTGGGGCCATGGCATGGACGACAACGACGTCGCCGGCACGCTGAGCAACTCCAGCGAGGCCTACGCGGACATCGCGGCCATCTACCGGCTCCCCACGTCGTGCGTGGGCCACGGCTTCTTCCAGACCGGGGACCAGGGCTGCGGCATGACGCCGGACGGCACGGGCTACAACGTGAACGAGGCCCAGACGGGCGCGCCCTGGTGCGCCAGCCGCTGCTCGGGCGTGCGTGACGCCGACTGGGCCGCCCAGGCCCCCAACACGCCCGCCACGCCGCAGAACTTCGTCTGTGGTCGGTGCGGCGGTGGTGGAGGACCGTGTGGAAGGCAGGTCCACTGCGCGGCCTCTCCCGTCCGTCAGGCGGCGTGGGACCTGGTCGCTCGTGACTTGCGGGCCGCGCCGTTCAGCTACGACGCCAACACGGCGAACATCATGGGCAACAAGCTGTTCTACCAGGGCAGCGGCAACATCGGCACCTGGCACGCCTGTGACTGTACGCTCGGCACGTCGAGCGGCTGTGCCGCCACCAACGGCTACATGCAGTGGCTGGCCGCGGACGACGACAACGGCAACCTCATCGACGGCACGCCGCACATGTCGGCCATCCATGCAGCCTTCGCCCGCCACAACATCGCCTGCTCCTCGCCAGCGCGCATCAACGCGGGCTGCGCGGGCGGCCCCACCACGGCGCCTACCCTCACGGTGACGCCGGGCGTCGGTCAGGCGTCGCTGTCCTGGACCGCGGTCGCCGGAGCCAACCAGTACTGGGTGATGAAGTCCGACGGCTTCGCCGCGTGCAACTACGGCAAGGCGAAGGTCGCCACCGTCACCGGCACCACCTACACGGACACGGAGGTGATGGCCGGACGCGCGCACTGCTACTCCATCGTCCCGGCCAGCAGCAACGCCTGCTACGCGCCCGCCAGCATCTGCACCTGCACCACGCCGACCTGATGATTTGAGTCGGTGAGTCCCGGCGCGGCCCACCGTGGCCGCGCCGGTGCTTCAGGCCCGGCTCACGGGTTGTAGACGAACGTCACCGAGGAGTTGCACGGCTGGGTGCCGTTCACGATGTCCGCCAGGGTGATGTCGCCGAAGGGGGACACCGTCGACTTGGGGAAGCCCGTGCCGCCCCAGGGCGCGCCCGAGTTGAACTGGGTGAAGCCGCCCGTCGGCGTGTAGATGGGATACGTGCTCGGGTCCGTCGGGTTGGGGTTGGAGAAGATGGTCATGTTGGCGGCGCAGTCCGCGGGCGCACCGGGGAACTCGACGCCCACCTCCTGGTCCACGTTCGGACGGCTGTTGTAGAGGACGACGAAGGGGATGCTCGGCGTCACCGTGTCCGTGAAGGGAACGAAGGTGTTGCCCGCGTTCTGCATCGCGAGGTTGAGCTTGATGTCGTAGCAGTACGCGGGGAAGCCCACGAACTCGACGGTGGTGCAGGCCGGCGTGGTCATCTCCAGGTCGATGTTCCAGGTGCCGAGGCCGCCGTTGGACGGAACCACCGAGCTGGGCGTGGACGCGGGGCCGCCGATGAGCGTGAAGGTGCTGCCGGAGCTGTCCGGGCGGAAGTTGGCGCGCTGCTCCACCCAGCGGTTGAGCGTGGCGTCGAACCGCCACGCGGCGGCACGGCAGAACCCCGTGAACACACAGGAAGGCATGACGCCTCCGGCCGCCTGCGGAACGCGGATGGAGACCTGGGCGGTCCGGTCCTTGGCCAGGTTCAGCGCCTGACCGTCGGCGGTGCTCGCCCCGATGAAGAAGGCGCCCACGGACTCGAGCGCGACCTGCCTGCCGTTCTGGTTCACCGCCGTGAAGTCACCCGGCATGTCGCGCGGGCCATACGTGGCGGCGGAGACGAGCACCGTGCCCGTCGCCGGCTGGCCGGCCGCGTTGACCAGGGAGCCCGCGGGGATGCTCACCACCAGGCCGCCCGTCTCGAGGAGGATGTTCTGCGTCGCGCTGAACTGCTTGATGGGGGCGCGCGGCAGGACGTGGGTGCTGTTGAGCCGGCCCGCGCTCAGGTAGTCCGTATCCGGCGCGAAGCCCGCCTTGCTCACGCTGATGATGTAGCCCGTCGTGCTGTTGACGGACACGAAGTACTTGCCGGCCGTGTCCGTGGTCCGGTTGATGCCGTTGATGACCACCTGGGCGCCGGCAATCGGCTGGCCGCTGGGGTCCACCACCGTGCCGGTGAAGGTGGCCAGCTCCTGCGACACCGTCCCTTCGAGCACCTCCCCGGGAGTCTTCTGCGACGGGTCTACCGCGGGAGCTTCGAGGCACCCGAACGAAAGCACCGCGGGCGCCAGGACTGCGAGACACCAATTCCTCATCGTCATGACAGGTTCTCCTCGGCTGCGTTGACGCCGGCCGGGGACCAAGGACTGGCACCGGCCGGCACGGCGCGGACACCGTAATGAAAAAGTGAAGAAGCACACACTCCGGGTATGCCCAGAAGGACAGGAAAGTGTTTTGTAGCCGACGATTCACCCTGGGTCGCTCGCACCCGCCCCACTGGATGGCGCAGGGCGGCAAACAGGGTCGCTGTCAGGTTACGGGGCGACCCGAGGCTGGACCATCCGGCGAGGCGCTTACGCCCCAGTCCTACCCATCCCGCTCTTGATGATGGCGCGCCTGTCGGAATGGCACACGGCGCGAAATTCTTTGTTTCGTTTCTCCATGACGATAACAACCCCGCTACTCCATTCGCGCGCGACGTCGTGTGGACGGGGGGATGCGCCTTGGAGCCCTGCCGAAGGGGGTCCTCGGCCCGCTCGCTTTCGCTGAATCCGATTCCTCGCGACATTCTCCCGGAGGGGCCGTTGAGGAGGACAGCACTCCTCGGACGAACCGGCCCACCTGAGAGCACAGGCATCATGAGACTTGTCATCCTCCTCCTGGCAGCGACACTCGTCGGTCTTGGACCCGTTGGCTGTGGTGGAAAGTCCTCGGAGGACTCCGCCGACCCCGGCGACCAGCTCCTGGCGGACGCGGGGCCCACCGGCGCGGGGGGAACGCCTGACACGAGCGAGCGCGACTCGGGCCAGCCCCCTCTCAGCGATGCTGGCGAGTCGGACGCCGACGCGGGCCCGAGCGATGCGGGTGCATCCGACGCCGGACGAAACGACGCGGGCCCCCAGGCGCTGGCCGCGCCCACGAGCGTGACGGCCACGCCGGGCATCCGCGAGATGACCGTCTCATGGGGCTACACGCCCGCTCCCTCGGGCAGCGCGCTGGCCTCCTTCGAGGTCATCGCCACGCCCTCGAGCGCCAAGGTCACCGTCGGTCCCTCGGCGCGCACGGCGGTGGTCACCGGCCTGGCGAACGGCACCCAGTATCGCTTCACCGTCACCGCCCTCTTCGCCGACGGAACCCGACAGGCCTCGAGCCCGTCGGCCCAGGTGCGCACCTTCGCCGTCCCGGGCATACCGACCTGGACCCAACGGAGGGGCGCCGACCAGGCGGTGCGGTTGGAGTGGACCGCGCCCTCGGACGGCGGGCAGCCCATCCAGGGATACACCGTCACCACCGCCCCGGGCGGACAGGTCCTCAATACGACACAGACATCGGCTGTCGTCACCGGCCTCACCAACGGGCTGACCTACACGTTCACGCTGGTGGCGACCAACGCGGTGGGGGCCTCCACCGCCACCAGCACCACGGTCCGAGCCGCGGCCGTTCCAAGCGCGCCCCAGAACGTCTCGGTGACGTCTGGCGTTCGCTCGGCGACGGTGAAGTGGACGGCACCCACGAGCAACGGTGGGGCGAGCATCAGCGGCTACGTCATCACCACCCATCCGACCGGCACGTCCCAGACGGCCTCGTCCTCGGCGACGAGCCTCTTCGTGTCGGGGCTCTCGAATGGCGGCACGTACAGCTTCAGCGTGGCCGCGGAGAACTCGTCAGGTGTGGGGGCCCTCGCCACCACCTCCTCCGTGACGCTGCCCTCGCTGCCCTCGGCCCCCCTCAACCTCACGGGCGTGTACCACCAGGGACAGCTCGAGTTGGACTGGCAGCCCCCTGCTTCCGATGGTGGCCGGCCCATCTCTGGTTATCAGCTGACGTCCTCTCCCTCGGGCCTGGAGCAGAACCTCCCCGCCTCGCCCACGGTGCTCAGGCTGTCGGGGCTTGCCGCCGACAGCACGTATACGTTCACGCTGACGGCGCGCACGGACGTGGGAGTGGGCCCGGCCGTCACCTCGGCGCCCATCTTCCTGCGGGCCCAGCCTCGAGCGCCCACCGACGTGCGCATCGTGTCCACCGTGGCCGGAGCCGTGGTGCGCTGGAACGCGGCCTCCGCGCCCGCCACGGACCCCATCACCGAGTACGTCGTCACGGCCTCCCCGGCTGGCGGCTCCGTCACCGTTCCAGCGGGTGCGCGCGTGGCGACGATTCCGGGACTGGTCTCCGGCACCACTTATCTGTTCCAGGTGAGGGCTCGTAACTCAGGGGGCCTGGGCCGCCCCTCCGCTCCGGCGTATCACCGCCACGTCGTGCCCCTGGCCTGTGAGACGAACGGATTCACTCCCGTGTCCAGCTTCAGGCTCCCCACCGGACCGAACTTCACGGGGGCCGGGGACTTCAATGGAGACGGGAAGCACGACGTCCTCGTGGGCAACCTGTTCAACATCTTCGTGCTGGCCAGTGGCCCCGGTAGGACTTTCACGCGGCTGGCCAACTCCGCCAGCAGCACCAACATCTTCGGAAATGCGCCCCCCGAGGTGGCCGACTTCAATGGGGATGGGAAGTTGGATGTCGCCGTCATCATGGACACCGACGGCACGAACAAGACGGGAGGGTTCGCCCTCTACCTCGGCCAAGGCACGGGCACGTTCCAGGCCCCCCTGGAGGTGCCCCTGGGGACGAATCGCACCACCACGTTCGACTGCCTCACCGCCCGGGATTTCAACTCGGATGGGATTGTGGACCTCTTCGCCCACATCGAGCTTGGACAGACGCTGCTCTACCGCGGCAAGGGGGACGGCACCTTCTACTCGCCGCCCACCACCATCATCTCCTCCAATACGCACGACTGCCCCGCCGTCGCCGACTTCAATGGCGACGGGTATGTGGACTACGCGCGGCTCGACACCGCCAACAACCGCATCGTCCAGGCCAACGGCGCGGGGACAGGCTCGTTCAGGGTGCCTGTGTATGCTCCGTGCACCAGTTGCTATGGTGATTTGATTGCCGGTGACTTCGACCACGACGGCGCCGTGGACGACCTGGCCCTGCTCCACCCGGAGAGGGTCCGTGTGTTCAGTCCCTCGGGAGGAACGCTGGCCCTGGTGAATGAGCACCCCTTTGCTCCGCCCGTGGGCGAAACCTGGACGGGCCCCATCGTGGCGGACATGAGCGGCGACGGGAGGGGCGACTTGTTCTGGACGAGCACACCCGGCTCCCAGCTCAACATCCTGCAGGGCGGCACGGCGCCTTCGACCTTCGCTCCGCTGCGCAGCCATGGCTTCAGCGGCAACGTCTATTCTCCCGCCGCGGGGGACTTCGATGGCGATGGGAAGATGGATGTGGCGCTCGCCGACCGCTTCGCCGTGAGACTGTTCTGGGGTGGGAATCAGGCGCCGGAGAGCATCAAGCTCGAGGGCATCCCGGCAGGGCTCGCCAGTGGCGATTTCAACGGAGATGGCGCCACGGACCTGGCCGCTGGGAGCTTCGAGAAGAACGCCATCCATCTGTCGCTGTCGGGGAGTCCGACTCGAAGCTCCGCGCTGCTCTCACCCCTCTTCGTGCCTCCGGCGGGCAGCTCGGCCACGGGGGGCGCGCAGGACATCGTCGCGGTGGACCTGGACGAGGACGGCCGGGAGGACCTGGCCGCCATCACCGCCACCCCCAGCTTTGAGTCGAATACGGATTTTCTCGTCGTCTTCAGGCGGATGACGAGCGGCGGCTTCGCTCCGGCGGAGCGATATCTGGAGGCAGGCCGCCGGTCCGAGCTCATCGCGGTGGACCTCAATGAGGATGGCCGCTTCGACCTGGTGTCGACGGAGCGAACCACGTCCTCGAAAATCAAGCTCAGCGTGTGGCTCAACACGGGCGGCGGCAAGTTCGCGCCCCGCGCCACCGTGGAGGTGACCGCGAACTACACCGTGGACACCTTGCTCTCCGCGGACCTGGACCGGGACGGACACATGGACCTGGCGGTCATGCGGCCCGGCAATCCCAACATCGACCTGGGTCAGGTCTATGTCCTTTGGGGCAAGGGGGACGGCACGTTCTCCGGGCAGACGTCCTTCACCGGTGAATACACGCACCGGAACATGGGGCGCGTGGACCTGGATGGACAGGGGAACGTGGGACTGTTGCTCGACAGGGGCGCGGTGGGGCTCTTGACGTTCGATGCGGCCCGACAGCCCACGCTGACGCCACAGCACGCCTTGGGGATTGGCTATGGCACCGGCATCCTGAGCGCGGACTTCAACGCGGATGGCCGCACGGATTTGTTCTCCTTCGGCGACCAGGAGAGCCGCCTGGTGATGCAGTCGGCGCCTGGAACGTTCGCCCTGGGGCCGCAGACGTCCTGGGGGTTCACCGTCCAGGACGCAATCATCGCGGACTGGGATGGCGATGGACTGCCCGACCTTGCCTTCAGTGACGTGGAGGCCAAGGCCGCGACGTTCGTGTTGAATGTCTGCCTGCCTCCGTGAGGTGACGCCCATCGGTGCCGCATGGCGAAGGCGCGGCACGGGCGGGGATATGGAGTGAGCAGCAAAGCTCCGTCGCATTCTCGCGAAGCGCGAGTGAACCGCGCTTGTTCCTGAGCGCATCAGCCTCGACCGGCATGGTGACCTGAGCGATGAACTGCCCGGCCTGATTCCCTTCGGCATGGATGGCGGCGGCGGCGTCTGGTACCTCGACGTCGAGGACCGCCTGAAGCGGGGCCCGGGCGCCGTCTTCTTCCTCCCCATGAGCGAGACCTCCGGCGATACCCGCTTCATCGCCGCGTCCTACGACGAGCTCCTGCAGCGCATCTCGGAGGGCATGAAGCCAGACGACATGCCCTCCTTCGACCAGCTCGCATCGGAGAGTGCGCCCGGAAACGTGCGGGTGCCGGGCATCGAGGGTCTGGTGGACGTCGAGCGTGTCCACGCCTCCACTGGCAGGCCCGCGCTCGTCACGGTGCATGGCGATGCACGCTGCGACGAGGGCTTCGTCGCGCGAGCGGGGACCCGCGTCTATCTCACCGAGAAGGGACGCATCCACTTCGTCACCCTGGCCACACGCGCCGTCGTGGACGGTATCCCGTGTGCCGCGGGCACGGACCTCGCACCCCACCCGGAGACGGGACGCCCGCTGCGATTCACACCGGCCGAACCCGTGGTCGTCGACGGCCTTCCAATGGCACCCTTCCACGAAGTCAGGGCCATGGACCCGGTGTTCTCCTCCGAGACAAGCGGTGTGCTGGCCCATGACTTCGACGTGAAGGGGCTCCCCCTCGCCGGTGGCACCTCCGTCCGTCTCTCCCCCTGGCTCTTCAGCGGCACGCTGCGCGCCGACGCGGAGGTCGCCGGAACCCTGCTCCCCTCGGGCACCTGGTTCGAGCTCTCGAACGGCGTCATCTTGCACACCCGCCCGCCCGCGACGTGACGCCAGTGAGCGGGACTCCTTCAGGGCCCATCACTTCGTCCAGACCCGCGACGCCCTGGACTCGCTCAGTTGGGCAGCCCAAACCACCCAAGTGGTATGGGCCAAGCCTGCTTCGAGAGGGACCCTCGCGATGGTGGAGTCTCCCCGACAGGGAGAGACGTCCCCGCTCCTTTCCGCGCCCCTCATGGACTGCCACACTGTCGGGAACCCACACAGACATCAGAATCGCGCTGAGAGAGCGGTGCTTCGCCGCGCCTCGGCCCTCCGGAAGGCCCCGCTTGAAAACGTTCGCGTCGAAAGCCGGGGAGGCTCCGGAGAAGAGGCCTGGGAGTAAGCACTCGACCAGGAGCGGCGGTGCCCAGGAAGACACCGCTGCGGGACCCACGTTGCCCCAGGGCCCGAGGGTCGCCTCGTTGATGCAACTCCAGTCCATGTACGACCGGAGTCCTCGCGTCGCCGCACAGGCGAAGCTGGCGAGCGCGCTTTCCTCCCCACCCGTGCAACGGCAGGAGAACCGCACGGGCCTGCCCGACACCCTCAAGGCCGGCATCGAGTCGCTCTCCGGAATGTCCCTGGACGATGTCCAGGTGCATTACAACTCCTCCCAGCCCGCGCAGCTCCAGGCCCTGGCCTATGCCCAGGGGAATGACATCCATCTGGCCCCGGGCCAGGAGCGCAACCTGCCTCACGAGGCGTGGCACGTCGTGCAGCAGGCGCAAGGGCGTGTCTCCCCCACAGGTCAGACGCAGGGCGCCGCCTTGAACGACGACCCCGCCCTGGAGGCGGAGGCGGACCGCATGGGCGCCCGCGCCGCCGCCAGCAGACAGGTGGAAGACGCGCAACCCGTGCAGCGAATCGCCTCGGCGGGCGACACGGTGCAGCGCTCCGTCGTCCTGGGGAGGGAGTCCACGTCCTGGTACCACCTGTTCTCGGGCTCGACGATGAAGCGACTCCTGTCGATGGACGACTTCGACGAAGTCCTGGCCCAGGTGATGGAGTTCCTCCGGGGACTGCCGGACGAGGCCACGCCGGAGGAAGGGGTCAGCCCCAAGAATGTCGCCGTGTGGAAGGGACTGAAGGAACACACCCTCAATAACGAAGGTCAGATAGCCAAGACACTCGCCCGCTGGATTGGGGCGCATACGACGGCGGTCGCCTCGACCACGGGCGTCGACGAGCGGGCCGAGTGGAAGGAGTTCGAGAACGTCGAGGAGCTGGCGCTCGCCCTGGCGCACGAAACGCATCCCCAATACCAGAAGAACATGGCGTACGAAGGCCAGTTGGCCGACGTCGTCAACAACGACGACTGGGTCAGGGCTCAGCTCGAGTCCCTCAGGGAGAAGGTCGACCAGTTCATGGGAGTGGAGACCTCGTACTTCCGACAGCTCGTCGAACCCCTGGAGCGTCGCCTGGTCGGCAGCTACTCCTGGCAGAAGACCGTCACCAGCCTCTTCAGCGTGTTCAAGGACACCGACAAACGCGAGCCGCCCGGGGCCATCTCCGAGAACAAGCAGGTCATCACCGCGCAAATCACCTTCCTGCATGACTTGATGGAGCGGTGGAGCTCCTCGGGTGCCGGGTCCATGGCGGCGAAGGTCCACGAGACGTTCGGCGTCGCTCCGGTGCTGCCGGACGCGCCCGACAAGGCCTTCGAAACCACCATGCTCGACGAGGACCGCTCCGAGTTCACCCAGGACCGACCTCCCAGCGTCCGGCACCATCGCGCCACCAAGCTGGTGGACCAGGAGGAACGCGACGAAGTCCTGCTCGACCTCACCATCCAACGAGCCATCCGCGCGGCCGAGAAGTCGCTGGCGGCACTCGACAAGATAGGTCGCCTGCGGGAGGAGGTGAAGGCGGCTTCGACTCTCGAGGAGAGAGAGACCCTGGAGCTGGAGATCGCCGAACTGGAGAGCAGAATCGAGGCCCGCAAGGCCCGGCTCGCGTTCGAGGGCCTCGGCCAGCTCAGCTTCAACGACAACCAGACTCCACAGCAGACGGTGGAGGCGCGCGCGGAAGAGGGACAGAAGCTGCCGCCCTACGGGATGATCGCCAACTATCTCAAGACGCAGCAGCAGGAGCGCGCCAAGGACAAGCTCAAGCGTGTCACCGTCGGGGCCATCGACAAGTCGTCGAAGGCCAAGGGGCGGAGAAACGTCGGCACCCGGCTGGAGAACAACCCGGACACGCTGCTCGCGCGGCTCATGTCGGCGCCCATCACCGCCGGGCGCTCGATGACCACGGCGCGGATGCTCCAACTCGTCGAGAAGGTGGGAGGCTCCGACGAGGAGAAGACGGCGGTGGCCTACGCGCTGTTCGCCTATTGGGCGCGCACGTACAACCAGGGCCTGACGCCGGTCCACACCTTCCACGAGACACTGGACGTGGCGCGGAACTTCGGCGTTCCCTACAAAGCGTTCCACTACCCGACCTCAGAGGACGGAACGCTCGACCTGATGATGCCGGACAGGTTCGTCCCCATGTCCGAGGTGGCGAGAGACTCCGTCGCTGACGAGGAGTGAGACACCCAGGGTGACCTTCACGAGTTTTCACGGCGTCTTCGCTGACAGCGCGCGCTTGCTCGCACTGCCACCCGCTTGTTCGCGAAGCAATGCGTTCTCGCGCTCCAGGGACTTGAGCCGCTCCATCAAGGGATTCACCATCTCGCGCACCTCGTCCTCCGTGAAGCGTGGGGTGATGTGCTGAGGGCAGTTCCAGTCCAGCCCCTCGACATGCAGCACGAAGATGCGTTCGGCCGGTGCGTCCCCCGCGACGCGTGAGAAGAGCTCCGGGTCATCGGTGCGCGTCACCGTCGTGGCGCGCGCCAGGACCTTGAGTCGCGCACGGTTGGGATAGTCGACGAAGATGAGCGCGACACGCTCGTCGCTCGCGACGTTGCCGACGCTGATGTACTGCCGGTTGCCTCGCAGGTCGGCGAAGGCGAGGGTTCGCTCGTCGAGGACGTGCACGAACCCCTTGGGCCCACCGCGATGCTGGATGTAGGGCCAGCCCGATTCACCGATGCTGGCCATGTAGAAGCTGTCGCGCTCGCCGAGGAAACCCACCTCGTCCTCGCCGAGAGTGTCGGGGGTGCTCGGGCCGTGTTCGAGGCGCGCGTATGAGCGACGACTCCCCATCTTCTCCTGGGCGGCCTTCACCATGGGAGTGAAGGCGATTTCCGAAAAGCCGCGCATCGTTCTCCTCCTTTCGTGTTCAGCGTGCGTGGTGGTGGACGACGGGGAAGTCGATGTCCGTCCCCGCGACGCGTGTCGTCGCCACACCCAGGAACATGTCGCCCAGAGGCGCCGATGAGAATGCCCGGTCAGCGCAATCCATTTTTGCGTATCCTGAAAGAATCATGGACCGCCTGGATTCGCTCCGCGCCTTCATCGTCGCCGTCGACCACGGCAGCCTGTCCGCCGCCGCGCGAGCGCTCTCCCGCTCTCCTGCCTCTGTCACCCGCGCCATCGCCTCGGTGGAGCAGCGCCTCGGGACGACGCTCCTGCGGCGCACGACACGTTCGCTCCGGCTGACAGAGGCGGGCGAGCGCTACCTCGTCGTCGCGCGCCGTGTGCTGGCCGACCTCGACGACGCGGAGAAGTTCGCGGGCGCGGCGGCGGCCCAGCCGCAGGGGTTGCTCACCGTGACGGCGCCCACCTCGTTCGGCTCGCTCCACGTGCGCCCGCTCGTGGACGAATACCTCGCCGCGAACCCTCGGGTGCGCGCGCGACTGCTCCTGCTCGACCGTGTCGTCAGCGTGGTCGAAGAGGGCATCGACGTCGCCGTACGCATCGGCCATCTCGCCGACTCCGCCCTCATGGCGACGACCGTGGGGAGCGTGCGCCGCGTCGTCGTCGCGAGCCCCGCGTATCTCGCCCGGCACGGGCGACCGACCTCGGCGGCGGCGCTCGCGGAGCACCGCTGCGTCGTCTGCACCGCCGTCACGCCCAACGACACGTGGACGTTCGGCGCGCGTCGGGAGGGGGAGCGTGGAAAGCAGGTGCGCGTGACGCCGGTGCTGAGCGTCAACCTCCCGGAGGCCGCGATTGGTGCCACGAAGAACGGCGTCGGGGTGACGTGCGTCGTCTCGTACCAGGTCGCCGAGTCCGTCCGCTCCGGCGCGCTCGTGGTGCTCCTCGCCGAGCTCGAGCCGCCCCCGGTGCCGGTGCACCTCGTCTACCCCGCCACGAGCGCGCGCACGGCGAAGGTCCGCGCATTCGTGGAGCTGGCGACGCCTCGCCTTCGAGCGACGCTGGCCGAGAAAACAGGGCGTCCCCGCGCCAGATAGCAGCGCGAGCGGACGGGTGACGTGCGCGTCCCGGTCCAGGCTTGAGCCGCCCCAGGGAACACCGAGGAAGCGGCAGGCACGGTGTCCACCATGGCGGATGTGCCTCCCCCGGGGCTCGTCACCCGCCCCTGGGGCTCACTTGCCGCCGCGAGCTGTCACGCCGAGCCGTTTCATCATCGTGCGCACCGTGCCGCCAGGGTCCTTCGCCGTGCCTCGGCCGACCTCACCCAGCAGGCGCGCGGCCTCCGCGGCATTGCCGCTGGCGCGCCGCAACGCGGCCTTGAGGGCGATTCGCTCCAGTCGCTCGATTTCGGCGCGCAGGTTCATCGTCCCCAGCGTCACCCGGCGCTCGACTTCGTGCTCGGACACCAGCACGGAGCTGCTCGCGCGCTCGCGCTGCCACAGCCGTCGCGGCAGGTCCGATACGAGCAGCTCGTCGCCGACGCGCTTGGCCACCAGCGCGCCGTAGATGACATTGCGCAGCTCGCGGATGTTGCCGGGCCACGGATAGGCGCGCAGCACGTCGAGCGTCTCGGGCGTCGCGCTTCGGACGCGGGGACTGTCCGGCGCGGGCTCCTCGACGGCGTAGTAGCGCTCCATCCAATGCAGCACCAGCGGCGCCACGTCCTCCTGCCGCTCGCGCAAGGGGGGCAGGTGAATCTGCACCGTGGCGAGGCGCTCGTAGAGGTCCTCGCCGAACAGCCCGCGCTCGATGAGTTGCTTCAAGTCCCGGTTGGTCGCCGCGAGGATGCGGAAGTCCACCTTGCGCCACGCGTTCTCACCCAGTCGCGAGATGACCCGGTCCTCCAGCACGCGCAGCAGCTTCGACTGGAGCGC
Source organism: Myxococcus sp. AM011 (assembly GCF_013372595.1). Classification (NCBI taxonomy): domain Bacteria; kingdom Pseudomonadati; phylum Myxococcota; class Myxococcia; order Myxococcales; family Myxococcaceae; genus Myxococcus; species Myxococcus sp. AM011. The sequence continues at coordinate 2,540 of NZ_JABXEM010000052.1, read as the reverse complement.
ATGCGGCGTGTCGTCAATCTCGTCCAGCAGCACCGTGCCACCCTCGGCCGCGGACACCAGTCCGTCATACCCATGCACAGCGCCGGAGAAGGCGCCCTTCGCGTAGCCGAAGAGCTCGCCCTCCATGAGCTCATTGGGGATGGCCGCGCAGTTGATGGGCACGAACGTGCGCGAGCGCCGCTCGGACCATTCGTGGATGAGCCGCGCCGCGACCTCCTTGCCCGTTCCCGTCTCTCCAGTGAGCAGCACCGGCATCGAGGTGCGAGCGGCCTGGGCGAGCTGCGCGAGCAGCGCCTTCGCCGCCGCGCTGTGCGCGATGAGCGTCCCCGGCACGTTCGGCGCCGGAGCCTCGATGAGGCTCTCCTCCAGCCGCCGCACCAGCCGCGCCTCCCAGTCGCTCGCGCCCTTCCAGAACACGTCCATGGCCCCCTGCTCCACCGCGAGCCGGAGCGCATCGACAGGAACGGGCGTTTCACACAGCCACAACCACCGCCCCGTCTTCGGCGCGCTCGCGAGCCGTGGCTGCGCGGAGCACACCACCGTCACCCGGGGCTCGGCTCCTCCCAGTCGCCAGCCCGCATCATTCAAATGCTGGAGCAGGGCTCGTCCTGGAGCAGGACCTTTCCAGTGAAAGTTACGCATTCCACGATTCAAACATGGAAACAGCATGATTTGAATCAGGCGCCAGCCGAGCAGTTCCAGGAGTTCCGGCCACTTGGCCCTGGCAGGGGGCATGCACTGAGGGGGGCCACCCGCGCTTCCGCGGGCCGCAAGAGAAGGGCCTCATGGAATACAACGTGGTTCTGGTCGGGGTCGCGCTGCTGCTGGGTATCGGGCTGGTGCTCGTGCTCAGTGGCTTGCAGGTGATCGGCGAGAACGAGTCGGGGTTGGTCATCAAGAAGTACGGCGCGCCGCTGCCGCCCGGACGGCTGGTGGCGCTGGAGGGCGAGGCCGGCTACCAGGCGGAGCTGCTCCCGCCGGGGTGGCACTTCGGCTACCCGTTCTGGCGCTTCAAGGTGACGCACGTCCCGGTGGTCATGGTGCGGCAGGGACACATCGCGCTCGTCGTCGCGAACGGCGGCGCGCCGATTCCGGCCGGGAACATCCTCGGGCGCGAGGTGGACTGCGACGCCTTCCAGGACGCGCGCGCGTTCCTCGACGAGGGCGGGCAGAAGGGCCGCCAGCTCGCCTTCCTCACCGCGGGCACCTATCGCATCAACCCCGCGCTGTTCACCGTCATCACCCCGGAGAACGCGGAGGCGTTCGACATGTCCACGGAGGACCTGGAGGTCTTCAACATGGGCCCGGACAAGGTGGGCATCGTGACGACGTTGGACGGTCGCCCCATTCCTTCGGGGGACCTGGCGGGTTCGCCGGTGGAAGGGCATGACTCGTTCCAGAGCGCGCAGCGCTTCCTGGACGAGGGAGGCTGCCGAGGCCTGCAAGAGCAGGTGCTGCTGTCGGGCTCGTGGAACCTCAACCCGTGGTTCGTACGGGTGGAACAGTCTCCGATGACAGAGGTCCCCATCGGCTACGTGGGCGTCGTGGTCAGCTACGTGGGCCGCGAGCACCTGGACGTGTCGGGCGACGAATTCACCCATGGAGACCTCGTCGAGCGTGGGCGCAAGGGCGTGTGGATTGAACCGTTGCTGCCGGGCAAGCATCCGCTCAACACGCGGGTGATGAAGGTGGAGCTGGTGCCCACGACGAACATCGTCCTCAACTGGGCCCAGCGGACCGAGCAGCACAAGTACGACGAGAAGCTCAGCCCCATCACCGTGCGTTCACGGGATGGTTTCAGCTTCACGCTCGACGTGTCGCAGATCATCCACATCAGCATGAAGCAGGCGCCGCGCGTGATTTCCCGCGTGGGCTCCATGCAGAACCTGGTGGACCACGTGCTGCAGCCCACGGTGGCCAACTACTTCCGCAACTCCGCGCAGCAGGTGTCGGTGCTGGAGTTCCTGTCCGCGCGCACGGACCGACAGCGAGAAGCGTATGAGGCCATCCGTGGCGCGCTGGGTGCGTATGACGTCGAGTGCATCGATACGCTCATCGGCGACATCCAGCCGCCGGCGGAGCTGATGAAGACGCAGACGGACCGGAAGATCGCCGAGGAACTCCAGCGCACGTACGAGGTGCAGCGCGAGGCGCAAGTCCGTCGCCGCGAGCTGGAGCGCGCGACGTCGGTGGCGAACATGCAGGGCGAGGTGGTGCGCAGCGAGCAGATGGTCGCCATCAGCGAGAAGGGCGCGCTCGCGGTGGAGGAGACGGCCAAGGGCGAGGCCGCCCGCACGCGGCTGCAAGCGGAGGCGGAGGCGCACGGCATGAGGCAGCGTGCGGAGGCAGAGGCGGCGGCGAAGCGACTGCACGGCGGCGCCGAGGCCGAGGCAACGCGGCTCATCGGCGAGGCGAAGGCGGAGGCGTATCGGACCGGCGTGACGGCGCTCGGTGCCCAGGCCTTCACCGCGGTGCAACTGGCCACGGTGCTCGCGCAGCACGGGGTCAAGCTCGTCCCTGAAATCGCGCTGGGGCAGGAG
>NZ_JABXEM010000529.1:0-1918 GCF_013372595.1 Myxococcus sp. AM011 | reverse complement strand
GCCAGTCACTCTGGCGGCTGCCGCTGCTCGATGAGCAGGAGCGTCACCAGTTCCTCGTCTCCTGGAACGACACCTCACGCGAGTCGCATGCCGTCACCACCATGCACGGCCCCTTCGAGGCCCAGGTGCTTCGTACCCCTGACGCCATCGCCATCTCCGACGGCGCCCGCTCCCTCACCTACGCGGCCCTGGATGCACGCGCCAACCAACTCGCTCGTCACCTCGCCTCTCGTGGCGTGACTCCAGGCCTCGCCGTCGGCATCTGCCTCGACAAGTCCCTCGACATGGCCGTCGCCGTCCTCGCCACCCTCAAGGCCGGCGCCTTCTACGTCGCTCTCGACCCCAACTACCCCGCAGAGCGCCTCGCCTTCATGCTCGCGGACACTCGCGCCCCCGTCGTCCTCACCCACTCCCAGCTCGCCTCCGTCCTTCCCGCGAGCACCGACGCGCGCTTCGTCCTCGTCGACTCCGAGGCCGACTCCATCTCCCGCCAGTCCTCTCAGGCGCCTTCCGTCCTCGTCTCCACCGAGGACATCGCCTACGTCATCTACACCTCCGGCTCCACGGGCATCCCCAAGGGCATCGTCATGCCCCACCGTGCCCTGAGCTTCCTCCTCTCCTGGCAGATTCGTCAGTCTCCCAACCCCCGCGCGGTGACGCTCCAGTTCGCCTCCCTCAACTTCGACGTCTCCATCCAGGAGCTCTTCGCTTCCTGGTGGGTCGGCGCCCACGTCGTCCTGCCCACCGGGGGCCTGCGCCAGGACATCCCCGCCCTGCTCGACTTCATGCACCGTCAGCAGGTGGAGCGTCTCTTCCTTCCCTTCGTCGCACTCCAGGCCATGGCGGACTCCGTCTCCCACGGCGCCACCCTGCCCTCCGCCCTGCGCGAGGTCGTCACCGCAGGCGAGCAACTCCAGGTCAACGCCACGTTGGCGTCCTTCTTCGAGAAGCTCCCGGGCAGCGTCCTCGAGAATCAGTACGGCCCCTCGGAAGCGCACGTCGTCTCCGCATTCCGCCTCCAGGGTGCTCCCTCCTCCTGGCCTCGCCTGCCTTCCATCGGCTCGCCCGTCGGCCACACCCAGCTCTTCGTCCTCGACCCTCTCGGCCAGCCCGTCCCCATCGGCGTCGCGGGTGAAGTCTTCGTCGGCGGCACCCACCTCGCCCACGGCTACCTCGCCCGCCCTGAAACCACCGCGCAGGCGTTCGTGCCGAATCCGTTCTCGGGTGTGCCCGGCTCTCGCCTCTACCGCACCGGCGACTCCGCTCGCTGGAAGGCCGACGGCACCTTGGAGTTCCTCGGCCGCCTCGACTTCCAGGTGAAGGTGCGTGGCTTTCGCGTCGAGTTGGGCGAAGTCGAGTCCGTCCTCCGCTCCGCTCCCGGCATGCGTGACGCCGCCGCCGTCGTCCGTGAGGACGTCCCCGGCGACAAGCGCCTCATCGGCTACGTCGTCCTCTCTTCCGACTCCGCCCTCGACTCAGAGGCCCTTCGCACCTTCCTCCTCAAGCGGCTGCCTGAGTACATGGTGCCCTCCGCCTTCATCTCCCTGGCGGCCCTCCCTCTGACTCCCAGCGGAAAGCTTGCTCGCAAGCTGCTTCCCGCTCCCGACGCCGACACCCTGCGCGGCGACTCCTCCTTCGTCGCTCCTCGCAACCCCGAGGAAGAGAAGCTCGCCTCCCTCTTCGCCACCGTCCTCCGCCTGGAGCGCGTCGGTGTCACCGACAACTTCTTCGCCCTCGGTGGCCACTCCCTCCTCGCCACCCAGGTCATCTCTCGCATCCGCTCCTCCTTCGGCGTCGAGCTTCCCCTCCGCGCCCTCTTCGAGGCGCCCACCGTCGCCTCCCTCGCCGCTCGCATCCTCTCGGCCTCCCGCGAGGGCTCCACCGCTCAGCCGCCTCCCATCCTCCCTGTCCCTCGCAC
>NZ_JABXEM010000528.1:0-1944 GCF_013372595.1 Myxococcus sp. AM011 | reverse complement strand
CACCCGGGGTGATGGGGCGCCCGAGCATACGCAAGGCAACATCTGCCCCTCCCTCCCCCACCCGAGGTGATGGGTGGTGAACGCATGCCAGGGATTGGCGCGACGCGGCGGTCGCTTCGGGCCCGGGGCATGCAGCAGGGCTCCAAGGTGGGTGCTAGGGTGCCTTCCACACATGGCGGCCGACTCCGAGAGCACGTTCCGCATCCAGGCACGGGCGGATCTGCATGGCTCCGAGCGAGGGCGCGGTGATGCGGGCAAGAGCGACAGAGGCCCCGGCACGCTCGCGGGCGAGTACATCCTCAAGGCCCTGCTCGCCTCCGGTGGCCACGGCAGCGTCTATGAAGCCGAGCACCGGATTCTGGGCCGCCGCGCCGCGGTGAAGGTGCTGCATCCCCACCTGGCGGACCAGGGCGAGATGCTCAAGCGCTTCGTTCGCGAGGCCCGCGTGGTGAACCAGATTCGCCACCCCAACATCGTGGATGTCTATGACTTCGGGCTGATGCCGGACGGCAGCCCCTACTACGTCATGGAACTGCTCGCGGGCCGCACGCTGGGCCAGGTGGTGCAGGAGCGCGGCCGGCTGTCCGCGTCCCGAGCGCGCGCCTACCTGGAGCCCGTGTGCGGCGCGCTGGAGGCGGCGCACCGCGCGGGCGTCGTCCACCGCGACCTGAAGGCCAGCAACATCCTCGTCGTGGAGGAGGGCGAGAAGCCCCGGGTGAAGCTGCTCGACTTCGGCATCGCCAAGCTGATGCACGCGGAGGGCTCGCAGGAGGGCCTCACCATCGCCGGCCAGCGGCTGGGCACCGCGCACGCCATGGCCCCCGAGCAGTTCCGCGGCGGCACCATTGGCCCGTACACGGACATCTACGCGCTGGGCGTGCTGCTGCACCAGTTGCTCACCGGCCGCTACCCGTTCCTCTGCGAGGACCGGATGGAACTGGAGCGGCTGCACCTGGAGGCCCCCGCGCCCAGGCCCAGCGCCATCGCCCCGGTGTCCCCCGCCGTGGACGCAGTGGTGCTGCGCTGCCTGGAGAAGGACGCCAGCCGCCGCTTCACCACCGTGGGCGCCTTCCTCGCCGCGCTCGCGGACGCCGCCGAGGAGCCCGTGCAGCCCGCCCACCGCTCCCGGCTGGCGCTCGCCGTCCACGCCGAGGTGGTGCTTCCCTCCGCCGCCCAGGACGACGACGCGATGTACGCGGTGCTCGCCGACGTGCTGGATGGCCTGGAGCAGGGCCTGCGCGGCGGCGGCTTCCTGCTCGCGCTCCAGTCCGGCACCACGCTCCTGGCCGTGCGCCCCCTGGAGAACGGCGCGCCCACCCCGGAGCGCACCGCGTACCTGCGCGAGGCCGAGCGCTCCCTGCGCATCCTCCAGCAGGCCGCGCAGAAGCTCGCCGACCCCGTGGATGCCACCGTCCACCTGTGCCTTCACCTGGGCCAGGCCGAGACGCGCGGCGACACCGGTGAGTCCGAAGTCGTCGGAGGCCCCGTCACCGACGTGGGCGCCTGGCGACTGCGCGGACCCGAGGGCTTCGCCCTCACCCCCGCCGCCGTCCTGTCCCTGGAATTCCCGGAACCGATTTAGACATCCCTGGAATGACAGGTCTTCGTTGATTCCACCTCATCCATGACTCCCCGAGTCCTGGACTTTACACCCTGACTGTTATGATTCATCCGCCACGGGAAAATTATTGCCCCTGCGGCATGCAAGCCGGCTGAACCCCCTGCAAAACTTGTCGAACCCATCAGTCACAGCGGCATTATTTGGGAATGCTGGAACTGATGGGCGACAAGGTGGCCAGCGAGCGCTGACCGCCACACACGGGGGAAAAGCATGCACCACACACCAGCCTCGCCGTCGCGTCGTCACACCAGCACCCACCCGTCTCGGGGTCGGGGATGGATGGTGGGGCTCCTGAGCCTGGCGCTGGGAGCGGGGGCCTGCGG
>NZ_JABXEM010000527.1:0-1953 GCF_013372595.1 Myxococcus sp. AM011 | reverse complement strand
CGCGGGTGCTGGGCCTCCGCCGCTGTCTCCGAGTCCACCGAGCCCACGCCGGAGGCCCAGCACCCGCGCGCCCCGCTGGGCATGGACGCGCCGGAGCCCGCGCCCTCCGCCGAGCCTGACGCGGTGGCCTCTGCTCCGTCCGAGCTCCCCGAACCCGCAGCGCCTGAAGCGCCCGCGGAGCCGCCTTCCTCCACCTCGTCATCCACCGCCGCCGAGGGTGTGGGCGCGGATGGCCTGCCCCGACTCGCGCCGCTGCCTGGAACGGTGGCGCGTAACGCGCCGAAACGGAGCTGACCCCTGAGTTCCCAGACTGCCGCTGACTCCGACCTGCGGATGAGCTTGATGGAGCACCTGTCGGAGCTCCGCGGTCGACTCTTCAAGTGCACCCTGGCCGTCCTCATCCTGGGGACGGTGTCGCTGCTGTTCGCCAAGCCCATCTTCGGCGTGCTGATGCGGCCGGTGCTGGACGCGCTCCCGGAGGGCAACCGCGCCCTCATCTACACGTCCGGCATCGAGGAGCTGAACGTCCTGATGAAGGTGGGCGTGTACTGCGGCATCTTCCTCACCACGCCCGTCATCCTCTGGCAGATCTGGGGCTTCGTCTCGCCCGGCCTGTTCCCGGAGGAGCGGCGCTACGCGGCGCCCTTCGTCATCTTCGGCTCGCTCGCCTTCATCGCGGGCGCGTGCTTCTGCTACTTCGCGGTGCTGCCCTCCATGTTCAAGTTCCTCCTCAACGAGGAGGAGACGCTCGCGCTGGAGCAGCGGCTGGACACGGCCCGGTTGCGCGCGGATGACGCCCTGCGCTTCTTGCGCGTGGGCGACGCGGAGCGGGCGGGGGCGCTGGCGAAGGAGACGAGCGCCTCGCTGCGCGCGGATGGTGAAGGCCAGTCGCCGGAGCCCGCGCGGGCGCCCTCTCAGTCCGTGGAGCTGAAGTCCCGGCTGGACGGGCTGGGCAAGCTGGTGGACGCGGCGGCGGACGGCTTTGGTGTCCAGTCGCGCGGCGTGTTGCGGCAGGCGGTGGAGAAGAAGGTGGCGGCGGTGACGGCCTACGCGAAGCAGGACTACGCGGCGGCGTCGGTGGCCATGGACGAGGCGGCGAGCCTGCTGGCGGGCGTGGCCCCCACGCGCACCGAGGAGCTGTCCGGCCTGTGGAAGCTGGAGAAGGAGCTGGCCGCGGGCGAGGCGCGGCACGAGGCGGAGCGGTGGACGCGGCCCATGCTGACGATGCACGAGCAGCTCTCGCTGGTGCTGCTGCTCATCCTGGCCTTCGGCATCATCTTCGAGCTGCCACTGGTGATGGCGCTGCTCGGCGTGGTGGGCGTGGTGCGGTCGAGTTGGCTGTTCAAGTACCAGCGCCACGCCTTCGTGGTGTGCCTCATCGCGGCGGCCATCATCACCCCGACGGGGGACGTGGTGAACCTGTCGCTGATGGCGGGGCCCATGTTGCTCTGCTACGAGCTGGGCGTGCTGCTGGTGTGGCTGGTGGAGCGGCGTCGGGCCCGGAACGCGGCCGAGACGGGCATCATCCCGGTGTCGTAGTAGGGTCAGCGACCATGGTGGGTTCCCGCCGGCACTTCCGGGCCAACGTCCGATATCTGCGCGCGCTGCTGCGCCGCTTCCGCACGACGATGGTGCTGGCCGTGGCGCTGTTCGTGGTGGGGCCGATGATGTTCCATTGGCGCTACCGGGGAGCGGACGGGGACCCGATTTCGTTCGGCGAGGCCCTGCACCACGTCTACTTCCTGCTCTATGGCCAGCCGTCGCTGCCGTACGTGCACGACTGGCTCATCGAGCTGCTGAACGTGGTGATTCCCCCGGTGGGAATCGCCCTGGTGGCGGACGGCGTCGTGCGCTTCGCGTACCTCTTCTTCGCCCGGCACAAGAACGACAAGGAGTGGATTGAAGTGGTCACCGAGACGATGAAGGGCCACGTCGTGGTGTGCGGGGCGGGGC
>NZ_JABXEM010000526.1:0-1953 GCF_013372595.1 Myxococcus sp. AM011 | reverse complement strand
CCCCCACTCATGGTCAATCCCGCCGACCCCGGCCGAATCATCCCGCGACCCCACCTGAAGTTTCACTTCGACGCCACGTTCCCCCGGATGTGGCATCACAACGGGCTGGGTTCCACGCACCTGTGGAACGGGCTCAACATGCTCTTCCCCCAGGGTGAGCGTTTCTTCGTCCGCAGCGTCAATCACTACCTTCATGACCTGGATGACGCGCCGGTGTTGCGCGCGCAGGTGAAGGCGTTCTTCGCCCAGGAAGGCCAACACGCGCGGGAGCACCAGGACTACATCGAGCTGCTGGAGTCCCAGGGGTATGTCATCACCGGCTTCATGCGCGCCTATCAGCGCCTCGTCTGGGGTTTCATCGACAAGTACTTCCCGCCGCCCCTGAAGCTGGCCATCACCGCCGCGTTGGAGCACTACACGGCCCTCATGGGGGAGAACACGCTGACCCTCGGTGTGTTCGCGGACGGCCACCCGGCGATGCGCGCGCTCATCGAGTGGCATGCCGCCGAGGAGATTGAGCACAAGGCCGTGGCCTTCGACGTGCTGCGCGAGGTGGCGCCCGGCTACCCGCTGCGCGTGACGGGGATGTTCGCGGGCATCATCGCGCTGTATGGCCTGTGGTTCGCGGCCACCGTGACGCTGCTGCGCCAGGAGCCCGGGCTGGGCTGGAGGGGGATGTGGCGGGAGCTGCGCCGGGCCCACCAGAAGGACCCGGTGCTGGTGCGGGTGCTGTGGCGGGGCCTCAAGGAGTACCTGCGGCCCTCCTTCCACCCGCTCGACAATGACAACCTGCACCTCGCCCGCGCCCACCTGGCGACGCTCGAGGACTCTCCCCGGGCGGAGGCCGCCTGAGACGTGATGTCGTCGTGTTCGCCGCGAGGACTCCTCGATGCAACGGACGTCCTCGCGCGCGGAGGCCGCTCGTGGTGCTGAGGTCGCCGCGTATGGCGCTCGCCGCCGCATGGCTGTCCGTGGCGGCTCCGTCGGGCGCGAGCGCCTTCTGGGTGGATGACCACCGCGCGTTGACCCAGGCCGCGCTCGAGCGGGCCCTGGCGGCGGGCGCATCCCCCTCCCTGGCCGCGCACCGGGACGCGGTGCTGCACGGCGCCACCGCGGAGGACCTCAACCTCCACGTGAAGTGGACGGGGTGGCACCACTTCTACCGGCCGGAGGGCGCGCTGGACTCCGCCCTGCGCGCGGGCTCCGACGCGCGGGTGAGGATGCTGTGGGAAGAGGCCCTCGATGCCGCGCGCGGAGGAGACCTGGGCCGGGCGTGGGACAGGGCCGGGCACCTGGCGCACCACATCCAGGACGTGGCCTCGCCGCCGCATGTCGTGCCCGTGAATCACAGCTTCGCGGATGGCTTCGAGCGCTGGGGCCTGCGCGACGTGTTGAAGCGGCTGCCCTCGCGGCAGGTGGAGCCGCTGCCGGGGACCGAGGCGCAGCATGCGCTCGCGCGCGAGACGCTGGCGGCGGTGCGCTCCCAGTTCCTGCGCGCGGAGGATGGCGTCGAGCTTCCGTGGAGCACCTTCTGGACGGAGCCGGATGCGCGGCGTCCTGGCTCCTTCGGTGTCTACGGCAGCGTGGGCAATGCGTTCGGCCAGACCGAGCCTCGCTGGAAGGACGGGGCGCACCGCGTGTCGCCCGAGGCGTATGACGCCTTCATGGCGGACCGGGCCGCCGGCGCGGTGGCGTATTCCCAGGCGTTCCTGACGTGGGCGGGCCAGCGCTTCGAGGAGGTCGCCGCACCCGACGCGGCCCCATTCACGGCGCGAGGTTTCATCCCGTCCCCGGAGTTGTCGCTCCAGGGGTTGGGAGGAATGGCTCGGGACTCGCGAGGCGCGACGCCCATCGCCGGGCTGCGTGCGGGGCTTCCGTTGCCCCATGCGCTGCGCCTGTCGGTGGAGTGGACGCGGGGCCTGGGGCTGGGGACGCGGCCGCTGCCCGCGGGTG
>NZ_JABXEM010000525.1:0-1957 GCF_013372595.1 Myxococcus sp. AM011 | reverse complement strand
TAAGTCGTCGGCAGCGTCAGAGGTGTATAAGAGCCAGCCCCCTCCGCCGCGCCGCCCACCGCCTCCGCGCGCAACGCAAGCCCGCCGTCTCCAGCCTCCGCGTGCAGCACGACGGGCCCCGTCTTTGGATGTGCCGCGAGCCATGCCGCCACCGGCACCACCAGCTCCCTCTCCAGCGCGCGCTTCAGGGGCCGCGCGCCATAGCGCGGGTCGAAGCCGCGCGCCGACAGCCAGTCCAGCGCGGACTCGGAGACGACGAGGCTGGCGTCATGGCGAGACAGCCCGGCTCGCTTCCGGATGGCGTCCACCTCGCGCACCACCAGCTTGCGCAGCAGCTCCTCGGAGAGCGGCGAGAAGACGACGGTATCGTCGAGGCGATTGAACAGCTCCGGACGGAAGAATCTCTGCACCTCCGCCAGGTAGTGCGTGCGCAGCGCGGCGACGTCGGGCGCGCCGCCCAGCGAGTCGAAGCCCACGCGCGCGCGCCACGTGTCCGCGCCCAGGTTGCTGGTGAGCACGAGCACGGCGTTGCGGAAGTCGGTGAAGCGGCCGGACGCGTCGGTGAGGCGCCCCTCGCCGAGCACGCCCAGGAGCGCGTCGTGCACGGCGGGGTGGGCCTTCTCGATTTCGTCCAGCAGCACCACGCAGAAGGGCTGGCGGCGCACGGCCGCGGAGAGGTAGCCCGGCGTCGCGCCGTCGCCCAGCAGGCGCAGCAGCGCGTCCGGCCCCGCGTACTCGCCCATGTCCAGGCGCACCATGCGCTCGCGCGAGCCGAAGAGCAGCTCCGCCAGGGCCTTGGACAGCTCCGTCTTGCCCACGCCGGTGGGGCCCACGAAGAGCAGCACACCCAGCGGCCTGCGCGTGTCGGCGAGCCCCGCCTTGAGGACGGACACCACGGAGGAGACGCGCTCCACCGCGGCCTGCTGTCCCAGCACGCGCGTGGTGAGGAACGCACGGACCTGGGCCGGCTCCAGTGGCATGTCGTCGCGCAGCAGCGCCTCGGGGATGCCGGACTCGGACGCGAACTGGCGCACGGCGTCCAGCCGGATGACCCGGGGCTGGGCCGCGTGGGCGCACGTCGCAATCAGCCTGCGGAGGAAGGCCACCGCGTTTCCCACCTGCGCGCCATAGGGCAGGAAGCGACGACACAGGAAGCGGCACTCCTCCAGCGCCTCGGGCAGCACCTCCAGGGGCGTGGTGCTCGGAGTGTCCTGGGCCACGCGCGTCAGGATGCGGGCGAGCGCCTCCGGTGTCGGCTCCTCCACGCGGACGACGGAGAACAAGCGGGCGAAGCTGGCGTTGCGGCGCTCCACCTGGGCCCAGGCCTCGGGAGTGGCCTCGGCCACCACGGACACCTCGCGGGTGACGAGCAGCGGCAGGAGGAGCTGGGCCACGTTCTGGTCGCTGTGCGCGCTCTTGCCCGCGTCGAGCAGGTCGATGGCGTGGCCCAGCGAGAGGATGGCGCGGGACTCATTCGCCTCGCGGAAGGACTTCAGCACCTGCTGCTGCCAGTCGCCCCACATGCCCTCGCCGGCGATGAGGCGACTGCCGTCGACGAAGAAGAAGGGCCGGGCCTTCTCGGCGGGAGTGGCGGTGGAGGCCTGGAGCGCCTCCGCGAGCGCATGGAGGACCGCGGACTTGCCCACGCCAGAGGGGCCCACCAGCACCACGGCCTCCGCGTCCTTCGCGGCCAGCCGGGCTCGCAGCAGCGTCACCAGGGCATCCTGCTCATAGGCGGGGTCGAGCTGTCCCTCGGTCGCCAGCCGATGCCAGGGCACCGCGATGCGGTCCAGCGTGGGCGTGGGCGGCGGCTTCTCCGGCTTCGCCCCTGGCTCGCGACGGCGGGAGCGCTTTCGGGGCTCCCACGTGTCTTCGTCGAGCGCGTCCTCGTCTTCCTCATCGATGCTTATCGAGAGGCCCGAGGTGGGGGGCGGCTCTTCGGGCGCCGCGTCCGGTG
>NZ_JABXEM010000524.1:0-1964 GCF_013372595.1 Myxococcus sp. AM011 | reverse complement strand
GGGGCGGCGTGGGCGTGGGGGCCGGAGCGGGCGTCGCCTCGGTGGGCGCGGGGCCCGTCACGGCGGATGGAGCGGTCCCCGTGGGAGCGGGAGTGAGGGCCGATTCATCCGGGCCGTCCTCCTCCACGGGCGCGGGGGTCGTCTTGCCCTTCGCGCCGCGCGTCGGCTTCTTCTTCTTGGAGGACTTGGCGGACGAAGCGCCCTTCTTCTTCTTCTTGGACTTGGACTGACCACCCAGGTCCAGTCCCTCGAAGTTCTGGGCGAACGAAGGGGCCGTCCACACGAGCGCGAGCCCGAGGACGGCGAAGCGGATGAGCCTGAAGGAGCGCAGCATCATCATGACTCGGGGTTGGACGACGGGAAGAAGAAGGACACGCCCAGCTCGAACAGCAGCTGGTTGCGCAGGTAGTTGTCGGTGCGGCCCTTCTCCACGTAGATGAGGTCGCGCACCTCCGTGCGCAGCGTCACCCAGCGGTTGAAGAAGAAGCGAAGGCCCACGCCCACGTTGCCGCCGGGGGTCATGTAGTCCTTGGCCAACAGGCCCGTGGTGTCATCCAGGTCCGGTCCCCGGTACTGGATGACGGAAGCGCCGACCACGCCGTACAGGTCGAAGTGGACGAACTTCTCCGCCAGCAGCGACAGCTTGCCGTAGATGGGCGCCCACTGGAGGTCCGCGCCGCCCATGAGCTTGAGCTGGCCGGGAGCCCGACCGTCCAGCTCCGCCTTGGTGGGAGAGGAGCAGCCGCGCGTGGAGCCGTCCGTGCCGTCGGAGAAGGTGCAGATCTGCGCCGCGCCCGACACCGAGTTGAGCGCGTAGCCCACCCGCAGGCTGACGCCGAGCGTCTCCACGGGGTGGTAGGTGAGCACGCCGCCGAAGATGTACTTGGTGAAGAAGGCGTCGCGCAGCGACAGCGTCGCGGACGGGCTGAACTCGAAGCGCCCCTTCTTCAGGAACACGTGGCCGGACACGGGCCGCACGCGCTCGCGCAGGGGCCCGAGCCGGTCCTTGTCCACCTCGGAGACGTCGCCGGCCTCCTCCTCCTCGGAGGTGGTGGTCTGCGCGCTCGCCAGCACGGGCATGACGAGACAGAGGGTCAACAGCCAACGGAAGACGGGCTTCATTCCGCGTCCCTCCCCGTCGAACGGAAGGGCAGGAACAGCGAGATGCCGGCGTTGAGGGTCATGACGTTCTGGATGGCCCCCTTGGCGCTGCCCAGGGGCTGATCCACATAGGAGGTGTTGATGAGCGCCACGTTCACCGCGATGAAGTCCTGCGCCACGAAGCGCATGCCCAGGCCCAGGTCCGCGGCGGGGTTGAGTCCACGGCCCGGCAGGGACGAGGTCTCCGTCTTCACCACGCCCGCGCCCGCCAGCAGATAGCCGTCGAAGTGCAGGATGGAGTTGAGGAAGGCCACCTTGCCGTACAGCGGGCTCCACTCCACGTCGCCCATGGCGGACCACTCGGGCACCGAGTTGTAGATCTTGCTGTTGAAGGTGCGCTTGGCGGTGCGCACGTCGTCGGACGGCACCACCTGCATCAGCGAGCCGCGCGCGGAGATGGCCAGCGTGTCCGCCAGGTAGTACGCGCCACGAAGGGACGCACCGACCTTGGAGTAGAACGGATCATTGACGGAGACGCTGATGAGCGGCGTCAGCTCGAACCGTCCCTGCTTCCGGTACACCTTGCGCTGGACGCTCTTCACCCGGTCCTCCTGGGTGATGTCGGTCAGCGGCGGCAGGGCCTCGGGAGGTGGAGCCTCCTCTTCGACGGGTCGGGTGGCTGTGCTCGCGGGCGCGGCCTCCTCCGCCGGCGGCGGCGTGGGTGATTCTTCGGACTTGGGCTGGGTCTCTTCCGTGAGGTCGAGTCCCATGCCCTCCTGGCTCTGCGCAGGTGCCAGGGCGGGCACCAGGCACAGCGCGAGCAGCAACGTGTGGCGATTCAAACCGGGGGCTCCGTGGGGGAG
>NZ_JABXEM010000523.1:0-1995 GCF_013372595.1 Myxococcus sp. AM011 | reverse complement strand
CTTCGGGACGGGGCCTGTCCGCGTGGCAGGGGAGGAGGCGGCACCCCGAGCCGTCCTTGTGCTCTGGCTGCCCGCCCGGGGCCCGCGTGCTCACGTTTTGACACACGGGGTGGGCTTGGGCCCCGACAAGACAAGGAGAAGCCATGGCGGCACGGCGCGAATACACCCCCTGGTCTGCCACGAACGGGCTGCTGTTCGGCGTCGTCGCGGGCGTGGTGCTGGGGCTGGCGGAGGTGGTGATGGCGCTGGCGGCGGGCGACAGTCCGATGCGGCCGGTGCGCATGTCGGCGGGCGTGGTGTTGGGGCCTCGCGTCTTCGGCGAGGGCTTCCCCGAGGGCACGATGGTGCTGGCGGGCGTGGGCTTCCACCTGGCCGTGTCCGCGCTGGTGGGCGTGTTCTATTCGTTCCTCGACGCGCTGCTGCCGCCGGATGGACGGGGACGTTGGGAGTTCCAGGCCGCGGTGGGAATGCTCTTCGGAATCGCGGTGTGGCTGGTGGACTTCCAGTTCATCGCGCGCGGCTACTACCCGTGGTTCCTCGACGTGCCGCAGTTCCCCCAACTCGTGTTGCACTCGGTGTTCCTGGGGTTGCCGCTGGCGCTGCTCTTCACCGCGGCGGAGCGACGTCGCGCGCTGATGGATGTGGAGGAGAGCGTGTCTTCCGCGCCGTGACGTGACGGTGGCGCGTGAGGCTCGAATGCGAGTGAAGTGGAGGCCGCGACAGAGGCGCGCGAGGCGTGGCGCGTGTTTGAAAAAACGCTGAAGGTATGGTGAAAGTACCCGACCTTCAGGGTTATCTAGGGGCTTCCGAGGCGCCTGGAGCGGGGCCCTTCTTTCGTGGACGACTGACACACGCATGGACACAGAACTGGCGAGCATGCTGGGCGCGGCGGCGAGGGCTGCCCGGGTGCGGATGGGCCTGACGCAGGCCGATGTGGCGGAGCGGATTGGGATGGCGTCGGAGGTGTACGGCCGCCTGGAGCGAGGCCACATGCTCCCCAGCGTGCAGAACCTGCGGCGGCTGTGCGTGGTGCTGAATGTGCCGCCCCACCAGTTGCTGGGGTTGGGTGATGACCTGGCCGCGCCGCCGCCCACGAAGGAGAAGACGGGCGGCAAGTCTCGCGAGGACGACACGCCGGAGATGCGGCGGCTGATGCGCAACCTGCGCAAGCTGTCCCCGGTGCAGCTCAAGCTGATGAACCTGGTTGCCTCCGCGATGCAGCAGAAGAAGAAGTGAGGCACCCGGGCCCCGGCGCCATGCGCGCGGGGGCCGTGTCTTGGGCTCGCGGACCTGGAGGTGAAGGTCCGCTGGAGCCTCGGGAGGGGTTGCCCCTCGTGCTCAGCGCAGGGCCAGGAGCGCCCAGCCGAGCAGGAGGAGCAACGCCACCCACGCCCCCACCATCCAGGGCTTGAGCGTGATGATCAACTCCCGTCGTGCCGCGCGCGCGCCTGGGACGCGGGCCTCTCTGGGCCGAGCCTGGGTGCCACCCTCGGATGAAGCCACGGGCCTCGACTGAAGGCGTGAGCCTCGGGGTGGGGTGAGTCTCCTCGAGGGGCCGCGGATCATCCGCGCGGGCTCACCGGAGAGGCGTCGGGGCGTCGGCGCGCTCCGCTCGGGAGGTGGGCGCTCGAAGAGGGGGCGGTCCCAGTCGGACGTGGCGTCGTTCAGCGCTGATTCGAGCGCCTCATGCAGCGTCCCTCCATCCGGGAACCTGTCCTCGGGACGCTTGCGGAGCAGCCGCTGGGTGATGGCCTCCAGCGCCAGGGGCACGCGCGCGTTCAGGGTGGAGGCGGGCGGCGGCATGCGCGTCTCGATGTGCTCGGCCAACACCTCTCGGGGAAGGGTGGGCGAGAAGGCCGGGGTGCCCGTGAGCACCTCGTGGAGCGTCACGCCCAGCGCGTAGAGGTCATCCGTGGCGCGGAAGGCGTAGCGCGCGCCTCGCTGGGAGTGGTGCTCGCGGTGGAAGCGCAGGGCCTCCGGGCTGCGGTACTGGGG
>NZ_JABXEM010000522.1:0-2019 GCF_013372595.1 Myxococcus sp. AM011 | reverse complement strand
GAGGGAGGGGGCGCCGGAGTCGCGGGCGCGGGGTCCTGTGACTTCTTGCAGGCACCCCCGAGCAGCAGGGTTCCGAGGAAGAACGCGGGGCCAAGGCGGCGGAGCATGAGGCTCTCCGGTGCGGGTTCTCACCCACCATCGCAGAACGCCGGGAGTGGGAGGAAGTCACCCCAGGAGTACATGGCCGGAACTTTCAGATAGCCCACGCGAGGCTGGGTGCCATCCAACCCGCCTGGCACCCCGAGGTGCTCTGTCGAGAACACTCGCTCGGGGTGCGCCGCGTGCGTGCGGCTCAGACGAGCCAGCCGCTCTCGTCGAGGAAGAGGGCCTCGTTGAAAGCGTCTTCGTCCTTCTTCTCGCGCTTCTCGCGCGCGGGAGGCGTGTCCGCGAAGTAGAGGCTGCGGCCGTCCTTGACGACGTGCAGCACGCGCAGGTCCTCGCGGGCGCGAGGTGTCACGACGAGCGGGTTGCCGGAGAGGACGACGAAGTTGGCGCGCTGGCCCGGGGCGAGGGTGCCCTGGGGTTCCGGCTCCTCCTCTTCCGCGTTGCTGTTGTTGTTCGACAGCTTGTCGACGACGGCGGGAATCACCGTGCCGCCCTGGAGGGGGACGACTTCCGTGTCGGGGCCGCGGAGCGCGAGGATTTCAGCACGGGTGCCCACGGCGAGGATGTGGCCGTCCTGGAGGGCCAGCGCCTCGGCGGTGGGCTGATGCTCGTTCATGGTGAGCAGGGTTCCGCCCTCGAAGATGCGGTCGGCGAATCGGGAAGGGTTCATGGCCTTCGCTCCGGGGGACACGCGGGTGGACCTTTAAGGTGCGGCCGCGCGGGGGAAGCGTCCATGGGGGCAGGGAGATGTTGTCCTGTCGCCCGAGTGCCAGCCCGCTGGGGCGGGAGTGCCGAGCGAGCGGTCCCCGTGTGACTCCGGGCGCGGGTTGCTGGCGAGAGGTGGCGTCCTCACGGTGGAGGGTGGCGGTGTGCTGACGGGCCGCCTTGCGCGCGCCATGTCCTTCGACCTGACTGAACCGAATGTGCAGGAGCAGGTCATCTCCTTGGGGACGCTGATCGCGGACCTGTTGGGGGTGTTCTCCGGCTCGGTGCTGGGGGCGCTCCTGGCCGAGCGGCGGAAGATGGACCTGATGGGCTTCCTGGTGCTGGGGCTCGTGTCCGGCGTGGGGGGCGGAATCCTTCGGGACACGCTGCTGCAGGTGGGGCCGCCGCTGGTGTTGGTGAAGCCGGCCTATCTGGTCGCGGCTTTCTCGGGGGCGTTCGCGGCGTTCATCTTCGAGCTGCGGCATGGGCCGACGGTGAAGCTGTTGTCGGCGTTGGATGCGCTGACGCTCGGCTCGTTCGCGGTGGCGGGGACGCAGCGGACGTTGGAGGTGGGGCTGAGTCCCGGGACGGCGGTGCTCATCGGCATCATCACCGCGGCGGGGGGCGGCATCATCCGCGACGTGCTCATCCGGCGCACGCCCACGGTGATGCGGCCGGAGCCGGGGTACTACGCGCTCGCCGCACTGGCGGCGAGCCTGGTGTGTCTGGCGTTCTCGCTGACGGGGCATCGGCGGCTGGCCCTGGTGGCGGGGATGGCGGTGGGTGCGGCGGTGCGTCTCATCTCCGTGCGGAAGGGATGGAGGCTGCCCGTCAAGCGCACGCGCGAGGTGCCCCGGAAGGGCGACGACTTTGGCGGGCCCGGCGAGGACGAGAGCTGGACGAAGCCGTGAGGCCTGGGGTCAGGGCTGTTTCTTGCGGAGGACCTCGGCGGGGAGGTTGCGCCGGAAGGGGCGCAAGAGGGCCGCGACGACGGGCGCGACGGGGATGGGCAGGGCGACGAGGATGAGGATGAAGAGGAGACGGAAGGCGCGACGGATGTGGCGCGCGAGCGCACGCAGGAAGGCGAGCGCCCGGGAGAGGAACCGGGACATGGGTGCTCCTGTGACTGAGAGGACTTCCGGGAGGTGGGGCGTTTCCGGGAGGGCTCAGTGAAGGAGCGACGCGTGGAGCAGGTACAGGCGCCGGGTG
>NZ_JABXEM010000521.1:0-2052 GCF_013372595.1 Myxococcus sp. AM011 | reverse complement strand
CGCGCGTCTTCGTCATGCTGGCCACGGTGGCCATCGGGAACACGGCGGGACTGGCGGCGAAGTCAATGGGGTTGCCGGGTTCCGCCCAGGCGGCCCTGGCGGTGGAGTCCCAAGCGGGCTTCCAGTACGCGGCCGTGGGCAGCGTGAGCGCAGTCGCCTTGACGGCGGAGGGCTTCACCATCTCGCTCGCCCCGAACGCCGTGGCCATGGCGAGCCGGAGAGGGCGTAGTGAGAATCATCACATCGCCACGAACAAGAACGATGTCTCCGCCGCGCGTGGAGGCCCCTGGACGCCAAGATTCAGGGAGTTGTTCACCAGGGCTGGGATGCAGTTGAAGGACTCCGAGAACATCGTCAAAGTCGCTGGCCACAAGGGACCGCATCCGCAACAGTATCACGAGCACGTCGAAGAGCGACTGAGTCTGGCCTTGGGAAAGTGCCGCAAGGTGGAAGATTGCCGGAAGGCCCTCACAGAGGAGCTACGCAAGCTCGCCAGCGAAGCGCAGACCCCAGGAACCAAAATCCACAGGCTTTTGACTCGGGACCCGTAAGGAATCTAGGAAGCCCGCCATGCCGAATTCGTCGCGATACTTCAGGCTCAGAGAAGACGTGCAGGGTGGGAACTGGTACCTGGGAGACCCGATGGATGAGACGGGCAACCAGGTCGAGGACATCTGGCAGTTTGCCGAAGGGCAGCCCGTCCAGTCTGCGGGGCGCCTGAAGTTTCCCATCCGTGAGCCTGGGAGGTGGTTGGACTACTGCACGGCAGGCGTTGGCAAGGCTCCAATCGTCCACATCAGGGTCGCCAACCTCTTCGCGGAGCTGGCGCCCGATGATGTGCAATTGATACCCGTCGATGTCGAAGGTCGCCCGGAACAGCATGTCGTGCTCGTCGCCACAAAGCTGATCCGGTGCGTCGATGACGAAGCCTCGGAAGAGATAATGTATTGGAAGCCCGAGGACGAGCGGCCGGACAAGCTCGGCCAGTACCGCAGCGTCTACGGGATGCGAATCGACCCCACGAAGGTGGGCGGTGCGAAGGTGTTCCGCACCTGGGGATGGTCTATTGCCCTCATCGTCTCCGAGGACCTGAAAGTGGCCTTGGAGCGAGCGAAAGTCACGGGGGCGAAGTTCGAGGAAGTCTGAGCCAATAGCTCACACCTCGATGCGGTTGCGCCCGTTCGTCTTCGCCCGGTTCAGCCGGGCATCCGCGGCGCGCAGCAGCTCCTCCAGCGTCGCCCCGTCTCCAGGCGCCTCGGCGATGCCGGCGCTCACCGTAATCCCGAAGGACTCGCCTCCGTCGCCGTCGAAGGTCATCTGCGCGACCTCCGCCATCGTCCGCGACAGAATCGCCTTCGCGCTCTCCTTCGTCTCCCCCAACAACCGCCCCAGCCGCGTCAGCACCCTGTCTCCCGCCAGGTGCCCGTACCTGTCATTCACCCGCTTGAAGTGGTCCACATCCAGGAAACACAACGCCAACGGCCGCTGCTGACGCTGCGCCTCCGACAGGCGCGCACGCACACCTTCGATGAACGGCCGCCTCAACAACAACCCCGTCAACGCATCCCGCTCCGAGCGCTCCCGCGACAGCCGCGCCCGCTCCAGCCGCGCCTGCACCCGCGCCCGCAACTCCTCCTTCAACACCGGCTTGGAGATGTAGTCGTCCGCCCCCGCCTGGAACGCCGCCAGCCGGAACTCCAACCCCAGGTGCGCCGTTATCAACAACACCGGCAGCTCCTGCCACGCCGGCGTCGACCTCAGAATCCGACACAAATCAAAGCCGCTCGGCCCAGGCATCTGCACGTCCAACAACAATAAATCTGGCCGATGCTCCGCCAACGCCTCCATCAACTGGTGCGCATCCCCCAACCCCACCACCTCAATCTGCTCGCTCGCCAGCGAGTGCACCAACGCCGCAATCGCCTCCGGGTCGTCGTCCACCACCAACACCCGCGCCCGCTCCGGCCGCCGCGCCGCCACCATCCGCTCCGCTGCCGCAGCGAAGTCCTGCGCCGTGAAGGGCCTCGGCAGGAACAACGACGCCCCCGCATG
>NZ_JABXEM010000520.1:0-2054 GCF_013372595.1 Myxococcus sp. AM011 | reverse complement strand
GGACAAGAGGTTGGTGGGGTACGTGGTGTTGAGGGCGGGGGCGGCGTGGGAGCCGGAGGTGCTGAGAGAGGCGCTGGCGAGGAAGCTGCCGGAGCACATGGTGCCGCCAGCGCTGATGAAGCTGGAGGCACTGCCACTGACGCCGAGCGGGAAGCTGGCGCGAGGGAAGCTGCCGGCGCCGAACGTGGAGAGTCTGCGAGGCGCGGCGCCCTTCGTGGCTCCACGAGACGAGATGGAGACGCGGTTGGCGGAGGCGTTCGCCACGGTGCTGAAGCTGCCGCGTGTCAGCGTCACCGACAGCTTCTTCAGCATGGGCGGCCACTCCCTGCTGGCGACGCAGTTGGTGGCGCGCATCCGCTCATTGCTCAAGGCGGAGGTCCCCTTGCGGACCCTCTTCGAAGCGCCCTCTGTCGCGGCGTTGGCGAAGCGCATCGAGACGGATGTGCGGCTGCGGCCGGGAAACGCTCCTCAGTCGATGCTCGCGCGGGCGCGGGCTCGGCTCCGAATTTCAAACGAGCAGGGGGACACGGAGGAAGAGATGCTCTCTTTTGCCCAGCAGCGCCTGTGGTTCCTGGACCAGTACAGGCCCGGCAGCCCCCTCTACAACATCCCCGCCGCGCTCCGGTTGAAGGGGGACCTGGATGTGCAGGCCCTGGAGCAGGCCTTCACGGAGCTGGTGCGACGCCATCAGTCCCTGCGCACCGTCTTCCAGTCCCGCGAGGGCAAGCCGGTCCAGGTCATCTCCCTCAAAGCGCTTCCGCGGATGCGACTGCCGGTTCAGGACCTGGCGTCGCTGCCGGAGTCCGAGAAGGAAGCAGAGGCGCTGCGGCTGGTCTGGGCCGAGGCCCGACGGCCGTTCGATTTGACGCGCGGCCCCCTGCTCCGCACGGGGCTGGTGCGGCTCGACGTCCACGAGCACCTTTTGCTCGTGACGATGCACCACATCATCGCGGACGCCTGGTCCATCGCCGTACTCATCCGAGAGGTCGTCACCCTCTATGAGGCCTTCAGCGTGGGGCGGCATTCCCCGCTGTCGGAGCTGGGTCTCCAATACGTGGACTACGCCGTCCAACAGCGCGAGTGGCTCCAGGGAGACGTCCTGGAGCGGCAGCTCGCCTGGTGGAAGCGACAGCTCGAAGGGGCCCCCGCTTCGCTGGAGCTTCCCACGGACCGGCCGCGTCCCCTGGATGCTCGCAATCCGGGCACGGTGCTCAAGGTGGAGTTCTCCCGGGAGCTGACCCGGGGCCTCGTGAGTCTGTGCCAGCGCGAGGGCTCCACGCTGTTCATGGGACTGCTCGCGGGCCTCCAGGCCTTGTTGTCGCGGTACTCGGGGCAGGACGACATCTGCGTGGGTGCGCCCATCGCCGGTCGCCAGCAGATGGAGACCGAGGAGCTCATCGGCTTCTTCGTGAACACGCTGGTGCTGCGCACGAAGCTGGATGGCGACCCGACGTTCCGCGAGCTGCTGGGGCGCGTGCGCGAGACGACGCTGGGCGCGTACTCACACCAGGACCTGCCGTTCGAGAAGCTGGTGGAGGTGCTCCAGCCGGAGCGCCTGCCGGGACACACGCCGTTCTTCCAGGTGGCGATGGTGTTGCTCAACACGCCGCCCATGGAGCTGGCCACGCCGGGGCTCTCGTTCGAACACGTGGACGTGAACAGCGGCACGTCGAAGTTCGACTTCACGTTGATGCTTCGCGAGACGCCCGCCGGTCTCACGGGCACGCTGGAGTACCGCACGGACCTCTACGAGCCCGCGTCCGCCGAACGCCTCGTGGCACACCTGCAACGGCTTCTGGCGGGCGCCATCGCCAATCCGCTCCAGCGCGTGTCCGGGCTGCCGCTCGTCTCCGACGCGGACCGGCGCCTCGTGCTGGAAGCCTGGAACACCTCCGCGACGGGACCCCGCTGGGAGGTCTGCGCGCACGAGTTGGTGGAGGCGCAGGCGGCGAGGACACCGGAGGCGGTGGCGGTGGTTTTCGGAGGCGCGCGACTGACGTATGCGCAGTTGGAGAGGCGGGCGAATCAGCTGGCGTGGCACCTGGGGGCGGCGG
>NZ_JABXEM010000051.1:0-48713 GCF_013372595.1 Myxococcus sp. AM011 | reverse complement strand
CTCCTGGCCCTCCCGCAGCCGGGTCGCCGCATCCAACAGCCACAGGAACCCCGCGGACGCCACGCCGCACACCACCCCCACCAGGGCCCCCAGCACCAACCACTGCCCCAGGACTCGCGCTCCTCCCGTCCACCTCACCGGGCCTCCCTCCCAAACCGTTGAAACATCGTGAAACACCGCGTCATACGTCGCGACGCGTCAGGAATCAGACACCCCAAGGGCGCGACACTTTGGGTTCCATGCAATCCGCGAATTCTGACTGGTCGCGTTATTCCAGTTTGCGGGTGATTCGCGAATCGACGGCGTGTAGCCTTCGGTTTCCCCCTACATCCCCCCAGCGGGAAGAAAAGAGAGCGGGCATGTCCTTCCGTCGCAATGGGCTGTCCTTCGCCGCCGTTGTCGCTGCCGCCACGGTGAGCGGTAGCGCGATGGCGAGCACCATCAACCAGAACACGTCGTGGACCATCGACCGGTCCACGTCCACGACCAAGTATCGCGTCGTGGCGTACGGCGACTCCATCTATGCCGGCTACAACGGAGGCATTGGCGGCGTCGCGCGCCGCGCGGCCCCCGTCGTCCAGGGCGAGTACCTGGCGAAGCTGTGGAACACGGACATCGAGGTCATCCGCCGCACGAAGTCCGGCGCGAAGGCCGACGACATCTACAACAACAAGATTGTCTCCGAGCGCTCGTACATGCAGGCGACCAACACGCGCGCCGTGATGTTCGAGATGTGCGGCAACGACTACCTGCAGGCGCGCAGCGCCTTCACGGATCAGACGGGCACCTGTAACTACAGCGGCCTGGAGGCGGCGCTGGCGGCCTGCACCACGTACACGGAGAGGGCCATGCAGGCCATCAACCAGTACGCGACCACCGCCAAGGTCAAGATTGTCTCCAACATCTACTACCCGGGCTTCGGCGCGGACAACGTCCAGACGGCCTGCAAGGACTCGGCGACGGGCGCCACCATCAACAAGCAGGTGAAGTTCCTCCCCCTGCTGGCGCGCAGCAACTGGCGCACCTGCAACCTGGCGGGCCGCTACGGCTTCCAGTGCGCGGACTCCTTCGCGGAGATGATGGGCGCGGACTACGACTCGAACGGCGACGGCCAGGTGGACTCCGCCGCCCTGCGCTACCGCGCGGGTGAGACCGAGGACGCGTACGTGGCTCGCATCACCGGCGCGCTGCGCTCCACGCTGCGCGACGCGAACACGCACTTCGTCAACGCCTCCACGAGCTACGACTACATCCAGTCGGACAACACCCATCCGACGTACTTCGGCACCACCATCAGCGTGAGCATCTTCTCCGGCTCGGGCTCCGGCACCGGCGCGCCCCAGTTCACGGACGCCCAGGTGGTCGACGGCAAGAACCCCGAGTGGAACAAGACCGGCCACGAGCGCATGGGCTGGGAGAGCGCGCGCTTCAACCCCGCCGCTCCGTAGTCCTCGCGGCACCTGCCTTGCGCGGGTGAGCTTCACCTCGAGGCCTCCGACGCTCGTACCGCGTCGGGGGCTTCGTCGTTTCCAGCGCCGCTCATGTCACATCAGGAAGCGCGACGCGGTGAAGGCCATGATGCCCGCGTAGTACACCAGCCGGCAGACCCACTCGGCGCTCCGACGCACGCCGCGCGTCCATGACGGCACGAAGCGCGCCGCCGCCAGGGACACCAGCTCCGCCACCCCGCGCCAGAAGCACGCGATGAGCAGCAGGCTCAGCGTCACCGGGGCGTAGTAGCGACCGAACGAGCGCAGATACGCCGTCAGCCCGTTGAGCTGGTACTCGCCGAACGGACCGCCGAAGGCGATGTACTGGTGCGCTCGGAAGAAGATGCCCGCGGGCACGAGCGGGAAGACCACGAGCTTCAGCACCAGGTGGTACCAGCGCTTGCGCCACAGCTCCCGCCGCGCTCGCCCGTAGCGGACCAGGGGATGCACCACCGCCGCGCCCAGTGAGCTCTCTTGTCGCGCCAGCGCCACGAGCAGTGGCACCGCGTCCTCTACCTCCAGGCCGTACTCGAGCGCTCGCCCTGACTTCAGGCGCAGCGTCAGCCCGGGCCCGGGGAGCGGCAATCGCCAGGGGCGCACGGACTCCACGGCGTCGAGCGGAATCTCCAGCCGGGCGCCGTCGCGCAGCGTGAGCGTCAGGGTGCTGGCTCCTACCTCCAACGTGGCGCGGGCCCGCGAGCGCAGCGCGGCCACCAGGGCCAGGGGCAGGCCTCCGCCCAGGATGAGGCTCCAGATGAGGGGCTCGGCCTTGAGCGTCTCCGCGCCTTCGAGGATGTCCGACAGCAACCAGGCGGTGAAGAAGAGCAGGTTGCCCACGGTGAGGAGGCGGGCCGACATCGCCACGCCGCGTCGCGCGGTCGTCCAGGCGTGGAGCGTGAAGCGCTCGGGCTCGGCGGTGGGCGGCGGCGCGCTGACGGGGAGGGTGTCGACGGAAGGGGAGCTCATGGTGCGAGGACGGGTCGCCGGGAGAGGCCACATTGCCTCGGCGAGAGGGTGTCCGTAGCATACGCAGCGCGGAGGTCTCACGGCGAGCATGCGGCCGCAGCACCCATCCCCTGAACGGCGTGTCGACAGCGACGGCGTCACCCATGTCGCCCCGACGCGCTCCTCCTCCGGAGGCGGTGTCGCGCGGTGGCTGGTGGGCGGCGCGCTCGTCTTCACCGTGCTGTGCATCGCGCTGAGCGCGTGGCTGAGCGCCTCCGACGTGGCGGTGGAGGGCGAGCCCTTCGTCGAGGCCACGCCGCCTCCCGTCGTCGAGTCCGCGCCCGTGGTGGCTCGCGCTCCCGTGCGCAAGCCTCCCGTGAGGCAAGCGCCGCAAGGGGACGCCACGCCCGTCATGGGCGAGCCCACCGCGCCACCCGAGCCCGCCACGGAGCCCGACGTGCCCTCCTCCGGCCCCACGGGGATTCAGCTCTATCGCCCTGGCACCAAGCCGCTGAAGCGCGGACTCGTCGTACCCGAGGGCTTCGAGCTGCCTCCCGGCTACGTGCGCCACTACCAGTCCACGGACGAGGGTGAGCGCGTGGAGGCCATCCTGATGTTCCATCCGGACCACCAGCCGGTGGATGCGAACGGGCAGCCGCTGGAGATTCCGGAGAATCGCGTGGTGCCCGCGGAGCTGGCGCCCCCAGGCATGCCCGTGCGCATGCTGGAGCTGCCCAAGTCGGACGAGTCCAAGGACTCGCCTTGACGCTGCTGGGGCGAGAGGACGCGTCATCCGGGCGTCGGTTCGTCTGGAATCTGGGCGCGGTTGTCGCGACCACCGTGGCGTTGTGGGCGTTCTCGCTGCTGCGGATGCCGTGGACGTTGCTCGGTTGGTTCGCCTTCGTGCCGTGGCTGGTGGTGGTGGACCGGGCCCGCTCGTCGCGCGAGGCGCTGCTGCTGGGCGCGGGACTCAGCGTCACCTTCAGCGCCGCTGTCTTCGGGTGGTTTCCGGGCGCGCTGCAGTCGTACTCGGGCGCGCCGCTGTGGCTGTGCTGGTTGTTGATGGCGCTCCTGGCGCCGGTGTTCCAGCTCCAGTTTCCGCTCACGGCGCTCGCGCGACATCTGGCCCGGCGCGCGGTGGGGAATCGGGCCCGGTGGCTGCCGCCCGCGGTGAGCGTGCTGGTGTACGTGGGCGTGGAGTGGCTGGCGCCCAAGCCCTTCGCGGACACGCTGGGACAGGGCTTCGTCTACTCGCAGCGACTGCGGCAGTTCGCGGACATCGCGGGCGCGCCCGGGCTCACGCTGGGGCTGTTGTTCGTCAATGAGTGCCTGTTCGCGATGGGGCACGCGTTCCGGACGCGCGGGGCGCCGGGTGCGCTGAAGCCCCTGGTGGTGGCGGTGGCGATGGTGGTGGTGATGTTGGGCTACGGCTCGTGGCGCTTCTCCCAGTACCAGGAGGGGCGGAACGCGCAGCCCGCGCTGGTGGTGGGCGCGGTGCAGGCCAACATCACCCACTACGAGAAGCTCAAGGCGGAGCACGGTGCTTACGAAGTGGTGCGGATGATTCTCGACACGCACTACGCGATGTCGGACGCGCTGCTGCGCGAGGCTCCGGTGGATGTGCTCATCTGGCCGGAGACGGTGTATCCGACGCCCTTCGGTGTGCCCAAGAGCGAGGCGGGCGCGGAGCTGGACGCCGAGATATCCGCCTATGTCGCCGCGCGGAACGTGCCGCTCATCTTCGGCTCCTATGACCTGGAGGGCGGAAAGGAGTTCAACGCCGCCATGTTCCTGTCGCCGGGCGAGAAGGAGGGAGGGGCCCCGACGCGCGAGGTGTACCGCAAGTCGAAGCTCTTCCCGTTGACGGAGTGGGTGCCGGAGCTCATCGACTCGCAGGGCCTGCGCGAGTGGCTGCCGTGGACGGGGCGCTGGACGCCGGGCCCGGGGCCTCGAACGGTGATGCTGCGTCGGCGCGACGGGCGGATGCTCACGGTGGCGCCGCTCATCTGCTACGACACCATCTTCCCCTCCTACGTCGCGGAAGAGGCAGAGGGCGCGGACCTGCTGCTCACGCTGTCGAATGACTCGTGGTTCGGGGGCACGCACGGGCCCAGGTTGCACCTCACGCATGCGGTGTTCCGCAGCATCGAGACGCGCCGCCCACAGGTGCGGGTGACGAACTCGGGGATCTCCGCGCTCATCGACGACACGGGCGAAATCCTCACGGAGATTGGCGATGGCCAGCGCGGCACGGCCGTCATGCGCGTGCACTGGCATACCGCGAGCTCCTTCCTGGCGCGCATGTGGGGCAACTGGCTGGGACCCGTGGCGCTGATGATGGCGGTGGTGCTGCTTGGCGGCGCGGTGCTCGGCGCACGGAGCGACCGGTACTGACGAGGCCGTGCGCGGCCCGTGACGTGGCGACAACGGCGCTGTCAGGGGCGGCGGACTCCGGAGTGGCTCTGCTCGCTCCAGGACACTTCATCACCCGGCAGCGCGCCTGCGTGACACATCCGCTTCGCGGCACGGCGTGGGCCGTTGTCGCCCCGCACCGTCGGCACTAGACGCTCCGCGCAGGGACGCCTCACTCAGGAGCGGAGCACTCGCGATGATTGTCGGACGGCGGCTGTCGTGGCACATCATCCTGCGTTACACGGGCATCCCCGTCGCGGTGCATGTCATCTTCGCCCTCGCCATCATCGTGGGCTATCGCCTGTTCCATGCGTCCTGGATGGCCGTGCCCGCGATGCCCATCTCGGTGCTCGCCGCCGCGCTGGGTGTGCTGCTCGCCTTCCGCAACAACTCCGCCTACGACCGCTGGTGGGAGGCCCGCACGCTGTGGGGCGGCGTGGTGAACTGGTCGCGCACCTTCTCCCGCCAGGTGCTCACGCTGCTGCCCCGTCCCGGACGTGAGCCGGGTGACACCATGACGGAGCTGGAGCTGGCCGCCGTGCCCTCACGCCTGCTGCGCAGCGCGGTGGAGCGCCCCGGTGCCATGCTGACGGTGCGCGGCACCCGGGCGAGCGACGGCGCCGTCCGCGACAGATTCGGTCAGGCCCGGGTGCGCTCGGGGGAACGAGACTCGGAGGGAGAGGTCGCGGTGCTCGGCACTCCGCTACAGGCCCAGGGAGAGCCGCGCGGGGTCATCACCCGCATGGTGGAGGACATCACCGAGGACGCGCGTGAGCTGGTGTACGCGCAGATGGGCTTCGTACACGCCCTGCGCTGCCACCTGCGCCGACAGGACCCGTTGCCGGAGATTGTCTCCTTCTTCCGCCCCGACGTCATCGACGCCCTGCGCGACGAGCACAACGTCCCCTCCGCGATTCTCCTGTGGATGGCGACACGCCTGCGCCGCATCTACGGACAGGTGTCCGACCCGCAGAAGGTGCTCTTCCTCCACGTGACGATGGACCGGACGTTGACGGAGCTGACCAACCTGCTGGGCGCCTGTGAGCGCATCAAGAACACACCGCTGCCTCGCCAGTACGACAGCCTGCTGTTCGCGATGACACGCGCCTACCTGGTGCTGCTGCCGCTCGGTGTCGTGGAGGAGCTGGGCTGGCTCACCCCCGTCGTCACCGCCATCATCGCGTTCCTCTTCATCGGGCTGGATGCCGTCGGACGCGACATCGAGACGCCCTTCGAGGACGACGTCAGCGACACGCCGATGACGGCCCTCAGTCGGACCATCGAAATCAACCTGCGGCAGATGCTCGGAGAGAACGAGCTGCCCCAGCCCGTGCAACCCAAGGACGGGCTGCTCTACTGAGGCCGCGAGCTTCTCGAATGGACCCTGTCAGCGCCGCGCCGTCCGTGCCGGCGGCCCGCGTTGCGACAGGGGCGGGCGGGGCGTATACCCGAGGCATCGTGTCCGGACTGTCTCGGCTCCTCACGCTCGTGCTGCTCCTCGGCTGGCAGGTCGCCGCCAGCGGTGTGGCGGGGCTGGGGCACTACTGCGAGAAGCAGGTCCAGACGCGCGCTTCCAAGTGCCGCTGTCATGAACACGCGAAGGCGGACTCCCACGGCCAACCCACGCTGAAGTGGGACTGCTGCGAGGAGCCTCACTGGGACCTGCCTGCTCCCCTTGAAGGCAGTGTCTCCAGCGCCACTGTCTTCGTCGCGCCGCCCGTTGCTGTACCTCCGGTCGCCTGGCTGCCGCTCAAGGCGCCCGAGCGGGGCCCTCGTCGCTCCCTGTCCCCGTGGGACATGCCCCCGTCCCAGGGGCCCCCTGTCTTCCTCCGCATCCGCACGCTGCTCCTCTGAGCGCTCCGGCGTACGGGGCTCGCTCGTGGTGTGTCCTCGACTCGACCGGTGTCTTGTCGAAGGCCCCATGCGCGCCGCCCCGTGCCCTGGGCGAGGTGCCTGTGTCCCCGTGACTTGGGGATGCGCGCGGCCGCGCCTCCTGAACGCAACCGAGGAGCCGTGTGCGCGAGGTCTGTCGCTCCGGCTCGCCGTCAGCCCGACTTCAGAAGAGCGAGACCATGGACATGATTTGGGAGTTGATGATTGGCACTGTGCTGTTGACGCTGCTCATCGTGGTGATGACGCCCGCGATGTGGAGCTCCAGAACCAGCCTGCGTGAGAAGCCCAAGGAGCACGAGAAGCCCCCCAAGCCCGACGCGTGAGGCCTGGCTTCGAGGACGCGGCCACGTGGAGCGAGGTGGCCGCGTCCCTCGGGTCAGAGCCTGCCGGCCTTCAGCTCGTCGACCAGGTGCGCGCTGGCGCGCACGGCGAGGGCCATCATCGTCAGCGTGGGGTTCTGCGGCCCTTGCGAGGGGAAGCTCGCGCCGTCCATGACGAGGAGGTTGGGCACGTCCCAACTCTGGTTCCACGGGTTGAGCACGGACGTCTTCGCGTCAGTGCCCATGCGCGCGGTGCCCACCTCGTGGATGGCCATGCCCGGCGTGGACAGGGTGTCGTTCACCTTCTCCACCGTGAAGCCCGCTTCCTTCATCATCTCCTGGCACGCCGCCACGGCGTCCTTGCTCATCCGCAGCTCGTTCTCCGAGTGGCGACAGTCGATGTGCGCCGCCGGAATCCCCCAGCGGTCCTTCACCGTGGCGCTCAACGTCACCCGGTTGCCCGCGCGCGGCACCATCTCCCCGAAGGGGACGAAGTGGCAGCTGTCCGCGAAGGTGAAGACCTGCACGCCATAGCCTCGCGCGAAGCCCTCCTCGCGGGACGTGACGTTGCGGAACTGGGGGATGTACGCCCAGCTCTGCTCGGCGCGCTGCTGCTCGGGCGGCAGGTTCATCTTCGCCTCGATGCCGAGCAGGTACGTGTGGTCCATCAGGTTGCGGCCGAGCTGCCCCGACGAGTTGCCCAGCCCGTCCGGGTGCGCCGCGCTCTTCGAGTGCAACAGCAGGCGCGTCGTCTCGATGGTGCCCGCGGCCAGAATCACCACGCGGCCATGCGCCTCGTGCGTCCTGCCGGACTCGGTGTCGACGTAGGTGACGCCGGTGACCCGGCCTGTCTTCGCGTCGTGCAGCACCTGGCTCACCACCGCGTGGGTGCGCAGGGTGAGGCGGCCCGTCTTCAGCGCGGCGGGGAGGGTGACGGGGGCGCCCGCGGTGCGACGGACGACGACGCGGCGCTCGGGCCAGCGGCGCTCCACGTGCGCCTTGAGGTGTTGCTCCGCGGGGTTCATCGCGATGGAGGAGGCGAAGACGGAGTCGGGCAGCGTGTCCAGCCCGTCCGCGTTGCCGGAGAGGCCCATCCACCGCTCCACCGTCTCGTAGTGCGGCGCCAGCTCCGCCAGGCTCAGCGGCCAGTCCGGGCCCTGTCCGTCCTGCCCGCCTGCTTTGAAGTTGAAGTCAGACAGCCGGTAGAACTGGCGGCCGTGCGCCTTCACCGACGTGCGCCCACCAACCTGCCGGGCGCGAATCCACGCGAAGGGCGCGTCGACCGGTGTCGTGTAGGGATTGTCGACGTCATCCACGAAGGCGTGTGGATGGAACGGCCACGCGAAGGTGGTGGACTGCACCGACTGGCGCTGCTTGCGCGCGCTGTCCGTCTCCGCCTGGTAGCCGAGCAGCTTCTGACGGAGGCGGTGCCACACCCAGAGCATGCGGTCCGCCCGGTTGCTTCGCCCGGCCTCCAGCACCAGGACGTTCAGCCCTGCCTCCGTGAGCTGCTTGGCCGCCCAGCCGCCACACGCTCCGGAGCCCACCACCACCGCATCGAAAATCTTCTTGGACGTGCTCACAGCATCCCTGCGACTGCAAAGGGGGTGCGCGGTACGCGTCACCGCGAGTTGAATCACCTCAGTGTAAGCTGGGCCGCGCGAGATTGACCATGGACGCCCCCCCTGTGTCGCGGGTGACTCGCGTTGATGCTGGACGGGCAGCCGGGCAGGACCCGGGGAGGGTGTTTCATGAAGTGGAGGCGAGTCGTCGCGGGCGTGCTGGTGCTGGGGGTGCTCGCCGCCCTGGCCCTCTTCGGACGGGCCCTGCGTCATTCGGAGTCGTACTTTCACTATCCCCGCACCGCCCCCACGCGGCCCGCTGACTTCGCGCAAGCGCAAGACGTGCGCCTGTTCACCGAGGATGGGCTGGAATTGCGTGGCTGGTATTCGCCTTCACGCAACCGCGCCGCCGTGGTGATGGCGCATGGGTTATCCCAGACACGCGCGGACCTGCTGCCGGAGGCGCGCATCCTCCGCGATGCGGGCTACGGCGTGCTCCTGTTCGATTTGCGCGCCCATGGTGAGAGCCAGGGCGAGACGTCCACCTGGGGTGACAAGGAGCGGCTGGACGTGCGCGCCGCGCTGGCCTTCGTGCGGGCCCGCCCTGACGTGGACGCGGAGAAGGTGGCGGCCCTGGGCTTCTCGATTGGCTCCGCGGCCGTGGCGGAGGTCGCCGCGAAGGACTCGGGCGTGCGCGCGGTGGTGCTGCTGTCTCCGTTCAACACGCTGTGGCTGGCGGCGGCGTATGACTTCCGCCGCTTCGGCTTCGTGTCCCAGTCCGGCGCGCTGGTGCCCTTCTGGCGCCGGGGAATCGCGCTCGACGAGGTGCGCACCATCGACGCGGTGGACCACATCCGTCCCCGGCCACTGTTCATCGTCATGGGCACGGAGGAGTCCGGCCAGCCGCTCGCGGACGAGCTCTTCGCCCACGTGCGCGAGTACGCCCAGACGTGGCGAATCCAAGGCGCGGCGCACGGCGGCTTCAGTGACGTGGAGCCCCAGGAGTATCCCCGCCGGCTGCGCGCCTTCTTCGACTCGGCGCTGCTGGCGGGCGGGGAGGGTGCTTCCGGAAGCGCTGCCCCGGCGGTGCCCTGACGACTCCGCGTCAGGAGACCTTCGGAGTCTCCTTCTCACGGGCCTCGAGCTGCTCCAGGTCCTTGAGGAAGGCGCGGCCCTTGTCCGCGTCCGTCATGTAGACGAAGGCGGCCATGCCCTTGAGCTGCTCCAGGGACTCGCCCTCGCGGCCGGGCTTGCCCTTCTGGCGGTTGTGGATGGCCGCGCGCAGGCGGCGCACCACGTCGCGGGGGACTCGCGCGGTGGCCACGCCATCCCGGGCCTTGTTCACCACCAGCCCCGTGACTTGCTGCCGGGTGCCCTTGCGGCTCACCCGCGTCTTGTCCGGGTGCACGGTGAAGCCCTCGGCCTCCACCACTTCCTTCACGCGCGTGAGCAGCACCGACACCGCGGGGCCCTGCGCCCGCTTCGCCTTGGGCTGCTTCGTCTTCGTCCAGGAGAAGGTGAGGTCGTCCGCGTAGCGCGTGTAGATGAAGCCCAGGCGCTTCGACAGCGCGGACAGGCGCTTGTCCAGCTTGAGGCACAGCGCGTTGGTGATGCCGGGAGACGTGGGCGCGCCCTGCGGCAGCGCGCGCGGGCCCTTGGCGACGTAGAGCGTCTTGCCTCGGAACTGCACCGTCTCGCGAGGCGCCTCGGTGGCCATCAGCGACAGCAGCGTGGCGGTGTTCTCTTGCAGGCCGCCCTTGCGCAACAGGCCCTTCACCCGCCGCCACGTCACGGTGGGGAAGAAGTCCTTCAAGTCCACCTTCACCACCACGTCCGCGCTGTGGTGGGCGAGCGCGTTGGTGAGGATGGAGCGTCCCGAGACGAAGCCGTGCGCCGCGCCGTGCACGGGCAGCCGCTCCACCACGTTGGACAGCACCCAGCGCTGGGCCTGCTTCAGCTCCGGCTTGGGTGACGTAATCGTGCGCGTGCCGCCGTCGCGCTTGGGGATGCCCCAGCTGATGTAGTGCGAGCCGGTGTCCACCTCGCGGTGGAAGGCGAACCAGCGCAGCTTGGAGACGCTGAGTCCGAGCGCCTTGGCGAGCGCGTCCACGGTGCCCAGCTCCGGCAGGCCGTTGGCCTTCGCCCGCTCCTCGCGGTGGGCCACGTCGAACTTGTCGGAGCCGGCGTCTTCCTTCCAGTGCACGCCAGCGCCCAGATGGCTGATGTGCGTGGCCTTCCAGGCCTCATGGGCCTGTCGACCCAGGGCGCGGAGCTCGGCGGCCTCGGCCTTCTTCTTCTCCTTCCAGGCCGTCTTCTCCTTCTCGGAGGCGCCGGAGAAGTCCAGGTCCGCCACGGCGAGGCCGCGCGAGACGAGCTGGCCCTGGGCCCAGGCGTCGGCGCCGCCCGCTTCGGTGATGGCCTTCCAGCGGATGAGCAGGGCTTCGTGCGCGGCGCGGCGGGCCTCACGCTGGGCGACCGCGTTGGCGGCGGGAGCCTGGGGCGCGGGCGTGGCAATGACTTGCGGCGCTGCTGCGGGGACGAACGACTCCAGCCTGGCGGTCATTTCAAGAACCTCGAGGGGGCGCGTCGGCGTCGGACGAGGCGGGCAGTCATCGCGAGCAGTCGAGGGAGGCCAGGAAAGCACCACCATCTTACCTGGTGCACGGTAGCCTCACCGGCTCTCCCCTCCTAGTCACTACGGCCGGGGTGGGCAAACGGCGGTCGCGTCGTTGGTTCCGCTGCCCACCCCGGCCGTAGTGACTAGGAGGGAGAGAGCCAAGAACAGGCTACCTTGCGGAGAGTGTCCTGCATTCCAACCGGAGCGGCGCAACGCCGCTCCCGCGCTCGAGGCGCTCAGGCTGATGAATTCCAGACCTCTCTCGGCTGCTCGCGCGTGAAGCGCGTCTCATCGTGTCTTCCGTCGCACCTGCCCTTTCGGCCGCTGCGTGAGCGGCCGAGCCGTGAGTGGGGGTTTACACCAACGCCGATGCCGCGTCGATGTAGCCTTCAGCCGAAAGCTTCTCCAAGCGCGTGAAATATGCAGTCCGCGCCTCCGTGTCCGTGTCGAACCAGAGCCGCTGATGACGCGCCTCGCCAGTGCGAGGGCCCCATTCCACGGCGACGACCTGGCCGTCCAATGACACGCGATACACCATCTCCTGTCCGCTCTCCGCGTCGCGCCGCACATACGAGCGAGTCTCCGCGCGGATGAGCTTGCGACCCTCGGGCGTCTTGCGCAGCGCCTCTTCCTCGGCGCGGCGGCGCGCATAGGCCAGACGCAGCGCGAGCTGATGCTCGCAAGGCCCCTCGCGCATGCCGGAGCGGCGGAAGTGCGGACACCCGCAGGACGCGTCCTTCACGCGGCCTTCCAAATCCAACGTGAAGCTCGGGAAGAAGCTGCGCACCGCCTCGCGGTCCACGACTTCGCCGTGGATGCGGGTGCCCTCTCCGACGAGCTCGTGCACCTTGGTCAGCTTCACCTCGCCCGCGCCCGGGCCGCCGTCACCCAGCAGGCGGTGGGCCCGCGCCTCGCGCTCGCTGCCGAAGCGGATGACGGACTCGTCCACCGGCTTCGCCATCAGCTCGCGGGGACGGTACTGGCCCTTGGCGACGTCGAAGAGGATGCGGCCTCGCAGGCACTCCAACTGGAGCGCGGCGCGCACGTGCTCCTTCGATGCGCCGTCCGCTCCCGCGACGAGCGTGTCGAAGGGCTGGGGCCCGTCCGCGCGCAGCTTGTTGCGCAGCTTCTCCGCGAGCCCGTCCGGCACCGCGCGGGGCATGAGGACATCGAAGGCCGCCGCGGAGGACCAGCCGCTCTCCGTCCAGCCCGTGAGGCCCAACGTCAGCGTGGCCGCGCCCATGTCGATGACCCAGAACACCGGCAGGCCAGGGCCCATCAACTGGAGACGCACCGACTTCGCGTGCGGCAACAGCCGGGCGAGCGC
Source organism: Myxococcus sp. AM011 (assembly GCF_013372595.1). NCBI lineage: Bacteria > Pseudomonadati > Myxococcota > Myxococcia > Myxococcales > Myxococcaceae > Myxococcus > Myxococcus sp. AM011. Next base: position 36,147 of record NZ_JABXEM010000051.1, on the reverse strand, counting down.
GACCAGGCGCTGACGGCCGAACGTGCGCACCACGGCGGGCGCGGTGCCGTTGTACGTGCCGCCATGGCACTCCAGCACCAGCTCCCACGGCTCCAACACCAGACGCGGCGCGGCGCCGGGGACCAGCTCGAAGCGCAGCGCGCGCGGGGCCTTCTTCGCCTTGCGGGTGCGCAGCGCGAAGAGGAGGTTGTAGAGGTCGATGGGCGCCAGCACGCAGGAGCTGGCCGGCAGCGTGGCGGCGGACTGCACCTGGAGGAAGCCGCGCAGCCAGGCGTGCGGCACGTCGACATTGCGAGGCTCGCGGGCCGCCTTCGCGGGCAGGGCGACGTGGGCCTCCAGCGACACGGGCAGGTAGGTGCGCAGCCGGTCCATCCTCGTGGAGAGGTTCGCCGGGACGTCCAGGAAGGTGGAGCCGTGCGCGGCCTCGCGGCCCTCGAAGAGGCTGTTGTCGAAGGACAGGCGCGCGTAGGCGCTCTCGTCGCGGGAGAAGACCTCCAGTGAGACGCTGTCCGGGTCCACGGTGAGGACGGGGTCGAGCACCTCGTCCTGCTTCTCCTCACCGTCGAGCGCGTTGTCGAGGAACGCCTTCTGCGCCTCCCAGATTTGCGCGCTCGCCCGCTTCCCCTTGGACATGAGGTAGGCGAGGTACGCGGTGCGGTCCTTGCCCCGGTAGCGCAAGTCGCTGGAGAGGATGCCGAAGGCGGCGGTGAGCGCGTCGCGGAAGAGGGCGGCGTCCTTCAGTCTTCCGCGCACGCCCACGGTGCCGCGCGAGCCCTCCAGGGCCAGCAGCACGCGGGACGCGTCGGACGTGGACTCCACGTCGCTCGCGGTGGCGTAGCGAAGCTCGACGGGGTGCCGGGTGGCGGTCGTCACGACGGGGTTCCTTCCTTCCGGTTCCGCGCACGCTCGACGGCGCGACGTGCACGTTTGTGGGCGCGCCACGCGGCCTTGCGCAGCTCCACGGACTGAGACTTGTCGAAGGCGGCCTCGTGCAGCAGCTTCGCCGCCTCGTCACTCCCGAGCCGACCCAGGCCGGCCCACGCTTCCTGCTTCAACTCCGGCTTCGCATTCTGCGCCAACGCCTTCAGCGGGGCGATGTTTCCGTGGCCCAGCAGCGCGGGCTCGGCGAGGCGACGGCCCTCGGAGGTGACGAGCGCCTCGGCGGGCACCTGCGCGCCCGTGGGGCCCAGGGCCACCGGGTCGAAGGGCTTCACCTCCAGCGCCCACGTCGCGGCCTTCTCCGGCGCCAGTCGCGCCAGCGCATCCGCCGCCGCCGAGCGCACCCGCGCGTCCGGGTCCACCAGCGCGCCCTTGAGCGCCTCGGCCGACGCCGCGAGTTCCTTGGTGTTGGTCAGCACGGCGCCTGAGTCCTGGCCCACGAGCTTGAGCGTCGCGCCCGCCGTGCCCAGTCGAGACAGCACTCGCGCCGCCTCCTGACGCACGGTGGCCGGAGACGCCGTCTCGCCGCCCTGGAGGAGGGCTCGCGCGGAGTCCGCCAGGCTGGCCGCGCCCAGTCGTGAGCCCGCCCACAACAGTCGCTCCCACGCGGTGGCCAGCGCCTCGCGCTTCTTGCCCGGAGGTGAAGCCGTCCAGTCGGCCGCCGTCTTCCGCTCGGCCGTCACCAGCGCGCGGGACAGCGCGGCGACGTCCACCTGACCGGCCTGACGCGCCTCACCGGTCCACGTGCCCACCAGCAGCGCGGCTTCCTGCCGTGCCTCCGGCTTGTCGTTGGCGAGCAGGGCCACCGTCTCCGGCACGGGCAGCGCGCCACGGCGGGCGAGTCCCCGGCGCAGTCGCAGCCGCAGCTCCTCGTTGGTCAGCGTGGCCAGACGGGGCACGAGCAGCGCCGGGTCACCCTCGCGCGACAGGTACGCCGCGGCGGGCTCGGAGATGTCCTCGTTGATGCTGGCCACGGCGAGGAACTCGACGCGGGTGCGCTCCTTCGGGAAGAGCGCGTCCAGCGCCTTGCGCGCTTCCTGACGCAGGTCCTCGTCGCCGTCGTCGAGGATGGTGGCCAGCGTGGCCTCCGCCTCCACGTCCTTCAGCTTGCCCAGCTCCTGGGCGATGGTGATGCGCACCTCGTCGCGGGTGCTCGTGTCGAGCAGCAGCGCCTCCAGCTTCACGCGGGCACGCTCTCCGCCGATGGCGCGAAGGCCCTTCACGCCGGCTTCCTGCAGCTCGGAGGTGGAGCCCTCCACCGCGGCGGCCTCCACCTTCTCCTCGACGCGACGGCGCTCCTCGCCCTCGGGCAGGCGGCCCGCGAGGCGACCCAGGCCCTCCAACGCCGCCCACACCATGGACGGCTCGGTGGGAGCCTCGGGCGTACCGCCAGCGGCCACCGTCTCCAGCTCGCTCAGCGCGCGCGGGTCACCCAGCGTGCCCAGGGCGAGCAGGGCGCGCTCGCGCTGCCCATCCTCACCGGCGCGGGAGTACAGCAGCAGGGGCCGCAGCGCGCTGACTCCGCGCAGGTGCGCCACGCCCTCGGCGGCCGGGAGCATCAGCTCGCGCGTCCCGCCGCGCAGCACGTCCTCCAGCGGAGCCACGGGGATGCCGTGCTCGATGACGCGCTTGGAGTACAGCTCCACCGCCGCCGCGCGCACCGCCACGTCCCGGTCCGAGAACAGGCCCACGAGCAGCTCGGCCTGACCGGCCTCCGTGCCGTGCTCCAGCTCCTTCAGGGCCGCCAGCCGCACCGCCACATCGTTGGACTTCACCGGCGAGCGGAGGAAGCGCACCGCGAGCGCCGCGTCCCGCTTCTTCACGTCCGGGGGGCCCGCGATGTTCATCGCGGCGGCCACACACGCGACGCGCACCGAGCTCGTGTCGTCCTCCAGGCTCCGTCGCGCGAGCACATCCAGTGCCTCCGCGCGCTTCGTCTGTCCCAGCGCGGCCACCAGACGCAGCCGCTCGTTCACGTCCGTGGCGACGGCCACGCGCGCGGCCAGGGCGCTCACGGCGGAGGGCGTGCCCAGCCGTGCCAGCGCCTCCGATGCGCGCTTCGCCACGGCCGACGTCTCCGAGCGCAGGAAGGAGGCCAGCACCTCCACCGCGCGGTCATCTCCGCGCCACGCCAACAGCTCCGAGGCGCGCAGGCGCAGGTCCTCGTGCTCGCTGGCCATGGCCCGACCCAGCGCCTCGGTGACACGCGAGTCGTTGGCGCCGGCCAGCCGCTCAATCACCCCGACGCGCAGGTCCGCGTGCTCACTGCCCAGCGCGGCCAGCAGCGGCTCCAGGCTTCCGGCCGGGCTGAGCTTCTCCAGCAGCTCGAAGGCGTAGCGACGCACGTCCGGCAGCGGCGAGTTGAGCGCGGCGGTGATGCGCGGCTTCGCGGCGTCACCGCGCTCGGCCAGTTCGTCCAGCGCCGCGCGGGCCACGTCCGGCGCCAGCGAGGCGAGGGCGAGCGACAACGGCTCATCGCTGCCCGCGGGGAACAGCTCCTTGAGCCCCGTGAGCGCCGCCTTGCGCACCAACTGGTGCGGGTCCTCCAGCGCGCGCAGCAGCGCGGCGACGGCGGCGGGAGTCCCGGCGAAGCCCTCCAGCGTGAGCTTCACCACGCGGTCCACGGCGTCGCGACGGACGCGGTGGCTCTCGTCGTCACCCGCGGACACCTGCCGCAGCAGACCCACGTACGCGCCGAAGGCGAGCCGACGCAGGTGCTGTCGCTCCGCGCTGGCGGCGGCCTCCGGCGAGGCGCCCGGCGTCCCCGGCTTCACCGCCGAGAAGAGCCGACGCAGCCAGCTCTTGCCCTGGGCCTGCACGGGCGAGGTACCAGGGGCCGTCTCCGGCTTCCACGGGGCCTCCAGCGTGCGCGGACGGGCGACCTTCTGGGCCTCGCGGAAGTAGTCGAGCGGCTTGTTGCGCAGCAGCAGCACCTGGGCCGCCGCGTAGCGCTGCTCGGGCTGCTCGCTGGAGAGGGCCTCGGCGAGCCCCACCATGCGCTTCGCGCGCTCCTCCTCGGCGGGCCACTCCTTCATGTCGCCGGCCTTCTCCGGGCGCGGCGGCAACAGTCCCTCGACGAGGTTGGCGCGGTACGCGTCCGTCTCCGTGCGCAGCTCCAGCGCGCGGGCCGCGGCGTAGCGCACCTCCGGCCTGCCGCTGGACAGGGCGCTGGCGAGCAGGTCGGGCGGCTCGCCTCGACGGCTGGCGCGCAAGTCACGGGCGAGGACGATGGCGAACACCATCTCCTGCACCTCGCGGGCGCGGTCCTCCAGGCCGTGCAGCAGGCCACCGTCGCCCTCGGGGCCCAGGGCCGCGAAGGAGAGGATGGCGCCCAGGCGGATGGGCAGGTGCTCATGGCGCAGGTTGCCGGTGAGCACGGGCAGCGCGCGCGCGTCACCCAGGCGCGACAGGCCATCCGCGCCCCACGAGCGCACCGCCACGTTGGCGTGGCCCAGCGTGTCCAGCAGGAAGCCCTCGTCGCCTCGACGGCCGGCGGTGGCGAGGCCGCGCGCGCCCTGCTCCTGGAGGTCGCCCAGCTCGCTGGGCACCAGCACGGTGGCGAAGAACGTCAGCAGCCGACGCGAGCCCAGCGACGCCAGCGCGCGAGCGGCGCGGATGCGCAGCGGGATGAGGTACGCCGGAGTGTAGAGCCGCTCCAGGTCCTTGTCGGTGATGAGCCCGCGCATCGGCTCGATGATGTCCTCGGCGCCGCGCGGGGCGAGCAGCTCCGCGGCCCGCACGCGCACCTGCAGCTCCCCGGCGGCGATGCCCGCGAGCAGCGGCCCGTTCTCCCCGGGCACCAGCTTGTCCAGCGCCTCCAGCGCGGCGACGGCGACGACCACCTCTTCGTCCTGCACGCGCTTGAGCAGCGGCGAGCGCAGCGTCTCCACCGGGGCGTGCACGGAGCCCTTGGCACCCAGCACGCGCACCGACGGGTGCGTGGACGCGAGGGCCGCCAGGTGCGGCTCCGGCTTCTCCTTGCCGACCAGCTTCACCCACGCCTCGTACGCGGCGGTGGCCACGCCCGCGTCGCGGTCCTCCACGGTCTTCTTCAGGCGCTCTTGCGCCCAGCCCTCGGTGCCGCGCTGCGAGAGGACTTCCACCGCGCGGCCGCGCAGGTCCGGGAAGCGGCCGGCGAGCGCGCGGTCCAACGCCTTCTCCGGCACCTTCTCGTTCCACGCCCACAGCGTGCGGAAGGCCTCGCCGCGCACCTTGGCGGACTCGTCCTCCAGCGCGTCACCGAGCAGCGGCTCCGCGCCCTGCGTCGCCGCGCCCAGCTTCACCAGTCGGTCCAGGCCGCGCACACGCACGTCCTCGTGGCCGGAGCGCAGCGCCGCCTCGGCGGAGGACAGCGGCGCCTCCACGTCCAGCGTCACCACCGCGTCCAGCGCGGCGGCGCGCACGTCCGCGTCCTCGTCATCCAGCATCCACACCAGTCGCTCGCGAGCGCGGGCGTCCTGGAGCGCCTGGAGGGCGGCGGCGGCCTGACGGCGGATGGGGGCTTCCGGCTCGCGGGAGAGCTGGAGTAGCGCGCCCAGCGCCCGCGCGTCACCCAGCTGCGCGAGGCCGCGAGCACCGCGCACGGCGGTGTCCGGAGTGCGGCAGGCCATGGCGGCGAGCAGCGGCTCCAAATCGCTCTCCGCCAGCGCGCCACCCACAGCGCCCTGCGCGGGCAGGGTGTCGCGAGCGGCCTGCACGTCCGCGTCGGTGATGGTCAGGGCGGCGCCACTCGGGCCGCGCGTGCGAGCGACGAGTCGCCGGGCCACGTCCTTGACGGAGCGGGCGAAGTCCTCGTCGCGGGCTTCCAGCGCGTGGGCCAGGGCCCGGCGCTCCAGCACGCGGATGGTGAAGGCCACGCGGCGCACGTCCGCGTCCGCATCGTCCAGCGCCCGAGCCACCAGCGGCTGCAACTGCGCATGACCCAGGAGGCCCGCTCCCGCGGCGCGGATGAGCACCTCCACGCGAAGCCGCGCGGGCCCGCGCTCGAAGGCGGTGCGCAAAGGCTCGGTGTTGCCGCCCGGCGTCACCTCGGAGAGCGCGTCCAGGGCGGCCAGGCCCACGGCGGCCTCGGTCTCACTCAGCTTGCCGGCGATGAGGCCGGGCACCAGCGGAGACGTGCCTCCCAGCTTCGCGAGCCGATGCAGGCCCGCAACGCGCATGTCCACGAAGCGCGAGTCCAGCGCGGCGCGGGGCGCGGCCAGGGGCGACTCCGTCTCCAGCACGTCGAGCGCCTTGAGGGCCTCTTCACGCACCTGGGGGTGGTCGTCGTTGAGGCGCTCACGCAGCTTGGGGCGCGCGGCGATGCGGCCCCTGGCGCCCAGCTCGCGGGCGGCGAGGCGACGCACCTCCGCCTCCTTGTCCGAGCCGAGCACCTGGAGCACGAACTCCAACGCCTCCGGCTCGTCCAGCGCGGCGGCCTCGCGCACGGCGGCCTCGCGCTTGGGACGGGCCGCCTTCACCGACTCCGTGAGCAGGTCCAGGCCGTGCACCGAGGTGTCCTGGTCATTGCCCGGCTTGCCGTCCGTCTCGATGCCGAAGCGGAGCACGCGCCGGTCGTCGCTCGCGGTGAAGACGGAGCCCAGCGCCGTGCGCGCCGCGCGAGGGTTCGCGGGCGGCATGAAGGCCAGCGCGTTCACAGGCTTGCTGCCGCAGTCGAACGTGCGCGGCTTGCGGCGCTCGTCCACCCGCCACACCTTCACCTTGCCGTCGCTGCCCGCGGACCAGATGCGGTCCGCCGGCTCCTCGTCATCCTTCGTCGCGGGCGTGGGCGGGAAGAGCAGGGTGAGCACGGAGCCGGCGTGGCCGGAGTCCTTGTCGCCGCGCACCTCGAACTCCACCGCGCCCACCAGGTACCAGAGGCGCAGCTTGCCGTCGTCGCCACCGGAGACGAGCCGACCGTCGCGAGGCGTGAAGGCCAGCGCGCGCACCGCGCCCTCGTGGCCCACCATGTCCCGGCGCTCACCGGAGGCGCGCGTGAAGGAGCGCACCACGCCGTCGTCACCCGAGGTCGCGACATACGTCCCGGACGGGTCCACCGCCACGGCGCGCAGCGGCTGGGGCGACGCCTTCCACTCGTGAAGCTTGCGAGTGGAGTCCCACTCCCAGCCGCGCACCACGCCATCCGCGCCCGCGCTGAAGAGCACCTTGCCGTCCGGGCTGGAGGCGAGCGCGGTGACACCGCCAGGGTGCACGCCCTCGAGCTTCCACTGCACGTTGCCGTCGGCGTGGGTGCCGAAGCGCAGCGTGCCGTCCGCGCAGGCGGCGGCGAAGCGCTCACCCGACAGGGCCAGGGCGTTGACGGCGGAGGGGAGCTCGGTGCTCCACAGCACCTTGTTGGTGCCCGGCTCGTACGCGGTGACGCGACTTGCGGCCGAGGCGCGAGCGCCGCCGAGCAGCAGCACCCGGGGGCTGGCCGCGAGGGCTCGGAGCTTCTCGATGTTGCCGATGGAAAGGACGGACATGGTGTTCTTTCGAAACTCGTTGGAGGCGAGTGACGCGAGGCTCAGAGGCCCCCGAGCTGCGCGCTCGGATGCGCCGTGCGCAACTGGACCAGGGAGGCGAGACAGCTCTGCCATTCACCCTTCGCCATCGAGCCGGTGAACTCCCCCAGCACGGGCGACACGACGCGGGCGAAGTTCTCGTCATCCAGGCCCAAATCCCTCACCAGCTCAATCACGCGGCGCTTGGCGACGCTGGCCGACAGGCGCTTCTGCACCTCGCCCTCGCGCGCTTCCTTCGCCCGGCCCGGGGGCAGGCCGAAGAGCATCTTGCGCAGGAAGTCCCGCAGGGCCGCGACGTCCGCGAAGCGCTCGCCGCCACCCGCCGTCGGAGCCTCCTTCGCGCCCGCCGGCTTCCAGCCCTCCGGCAGGTGCGTGGGACGGTGCTTCTCCCAGAGCAGGCGCACCGCGAACAGGCCCACCTCGCGGTCCGCGCTCTGCATCAGCCACGCGAGCCGCTCCGCGCCACCCAGCCGCGCGTAGTGCCGACGGATGAGCTCCACCGCCACTTCGCGCGTGCTGCGCCTGGTGCTCTCCGTGAGCGAGAAGACCTTCACCGGGTCCAACTCCTCCGGGTGCAGCACGTAGCGGGCATCCGCGCCGTCCTCGCCCGCGCGCAGAAGCGCGTCATAGGCCAGGTTGCGAATCTCCTTCGCCTCGGCCTCGGCCAGTTCGTACACGCGCGTGTGCCAGCCCCAGGCGCGCAGCTCCGCGCGGGTGATGGCCAGGGCGAAGCGGCGCACGTCGTCGCGCGCGTCGAACAGCGCGGGCCACAGCTTCTCCGGCGTGTACGCCTTGCGAGGCGCCTTCGGCTTGAGCTCGTACGACTTCGACTCCGGCTGCTCCGGGCCAATCACGGGGTGGTGGCAGCGCAGGTACGTCTGGGCGAACGTGCGCACGGGCACCGGCTGCTTGGCTCCGAGTGCCAGCTCGAACAGGCGCTCCAGGCCCGCCGCCGCGTCACCCGTGTCGCTGAAGTCCGCCGGCACCACGTACTCCAGCAGGTAGCGGTGGGCGAAGTCGTGCAGCGTCGGGTCCGCCCGGCGCGCGAGCGCCAGCAGCCAGGGCACCGTGAGCTGCCGCGCGGTGAACAGCTTGCGGTTGCCCAGGAGCGCCAGCGCCACTTCCCGGTGCTTCGCGCTGAAGACCAGCCCCTTCACCTTCTCCACGTCCAGCCCGGGCAGGCTGTCCGCGCGCTTCAGCCACGTCGCCATCTGGTCGCCGAACGTCGGGTTCGCCGCCTTGTCCAGCATCCACTCCGGACCGATGACCGCGGGCGTGTAGGCCGACAGCGCCTTCACCACCAGCCCCTCCACCGGGTAGCGCTTCTTCTTCAGGCGCGGGTCCTCGAGCAGCTCCTTCCAGAAGGCCACCGGCATCTCCCCGGCGGCGTACTTGGAGGAGACGAAGCCCTTGACCCAGTTGAGCTGCTCGGAGGTGCCCAGGTACATGTCCCGCAAGAAGCTGGCCGTCAGCTCCGCGCGGTCGAACGACTGCTCCAACGACCTGGCCGCGAAGGCCGCCGTGGGCTTGTACGACAACAGCCGGCCCAGCAGCTCCAGCCCCAGCTCGCGCGGGTTGCGCTTCTCCAGCACCGCCGCGGCGAACGACTTCACATCGCTCTCGCCCTGGGCCACCAGCTCCGCCAGCCGGTCCGCCGCCAGGTCCTGCGCGTGCGCCCGCGCGTACTCAATCGCGTACGTGCGCGCCTTGCCACTGGGAGACAACAGCAACGCGAGCACCGCTTCGTGCAGGCCGAGCGCGCGCAGCTTGCCCTGGTGGAACTCCGGCGAGCCCTGCAGCGTCTCCACGAGGAAGTCGTGCGCGCTGCCCAGCGGCCTGCGCGCGAGCCGGTCCAACCACGCGGGCGTCACGTTGCGCAGCGTCTCCGGGAAGTCCTTGCGCAGGCCCTGGATGGCGAAGCGCGCGGCCGGGTCCGACAGACACGTGTCGAGCAGTCGCATCAGCGCGTCCGGCGAGCGCTTCCACGCGTCGGGGAACGCGCGGTGCTTCAGCGTGTCGTTGGGCGGCTGGATGGCGAAGCTGGTGGCCGTGTAGTTGCCAGAGCCGTGGGCCCAGATGTGGTGGGCCACCCAGACGGAGGACCAGGTCGTGTCCTCGTCGTAGTGACGCAGCACCTCGGCGGCGAACTGCGGGTACAGCTCCGGCACCGCGGCGCCCAGGTGACGCAGGTAGCGCCACGCGCGGCGGCGCAGGTACTGGAGCGTGCCACCGGAGACTTCGTGCCGGTACGCCTGCCGACGCTCCACGTCGAAGCGCCACGCGAGCACGCCGAACAGCTCCGCGTCGTGGTTGGCCTCGGCCAGCTTGTAGATGCGCTTGAGGCCGCCCCAGAGGCCGAACCTCAGGTCCGCCTTGCGCGCCAGCTCCAGGATGATGGCGCGGGAGGCGTCGGTGTTCTTCGCGTAGAGCGAGACGAGCAGGTCCGCCAGCGCGAGCCGCGCGGGCTGGGGCAGGTCCTTCTGCGCCTGGAAGCGTTGCCACGCTTCGGCGGAGGCCTCGCGGCGGCTCGCGGAGTTGTAGCGGGCCTGCGCCTGGGTGAGCGAGCGCAGCAGCTTCTCGAAGGTGAAGGCGTCCTTGGGCGGGGCCTTGCCTTCCTCCGGCTCAGGCTCCGACTGCTCGAGGAGGGCGAGCACGGCATCCGCCAGGTCCGGCGACTCCGCCTGGGCCAACCGCTCGAGGTCTGCTGCGTTCAGCGCATCGCTCGTCGACATGGGCCTGGGGACTTACCACAAGCCGCTTGCCTGGACAGCGCTGGAGCGCGGGGGGCCGGGAGTTCTCGGTTTCGGCTGTTCCGCGAGTCCACCGCGCCTGGCGGGCCCGCCGAGCCCTGCGCCTGACTACGAGCCCACGTCCACGCCCCCGCCGGAGCCGCTCTTCCGGTTGTCGAAGTACGTCAGGTCCACGAGCAGCGCGGCGGCCAGCACCATTTGACGCAGCCTGCCGTCGCTGCACGCGGGCTGGAAGTCCAGGCTGAAGTTGTCCGCGTCGCTGAAGGTCTCCTGCAAGAGCCCGCTCCACCTCTTGCGGATGACGGCGACCTCTTCACCTCGTTGGAGGATGCGGAACGTCCAGGGCTTGAAGAAGGGCCCATGCACGGTGGCCATCACCACACCCGCGGGAGAGAGGATGTCGAACCGGCGGGTGAAGAAGCGGAAGCGCTGGACGATGGTGCCCATGAGCCGGCCGTCCCACGCCGACACCTCCGCGCGCGCGAAGAAGAGGTGCCAGGGCAGCTCCACCGCCAGGGCCAGCGTGCCGCCCACCGTCATGCACTCCAGCCGCGCGCGGTAGAAGGGCCAGAAGTTGCGCAGGAGCTGTGACGCGAAGCCCTCGCCCGTCTCGCCCACGTACACGGTGTCGCGGCCCTCCGCGTCGCAGACCTCGTAGCGGTTCTTCCCCTCCCAGCCGATGAGGATTTCGAGCGCCTCCCGGAACTGACGCATGCGCACCTGGGCCGCCGTCAGCACGGCCTCCAGCGACAGGCGCAGCTCCACGCTCATGTAGCGCGGGTCTCCCGGCGGGCCCTTGCCGGCGAGCATCTCCTCGGGCGGCTCTTCTTGGGGCACTCCTGGCTCATCCGCCCTGGGCCGCGGCGCACGCGCGCCCCAGTCCAGCTCCAGCGTCGTGTCGTCCCCGGCCCATGGCTTGTTGCCCATGTCGCGGAGCCTTAAGCGGCACCCCCGCGGGACGCAAACGGGGCGCTTCGGACCTCAGTCGTCATTCGACAGCGAGACCCAGGCGGGAGGGATGTCCACCGTGATGGTGCCTTGTGCGGGCAGGTCCACCTCGCCTCGGTGGAGGGCCCAGTGCTGGGTCAGGTGATTCCTGCCCATCAGGACGTAGGTGTAGTGGCCCGGGGGCAGTTGGTCGAACTGGGAGTCGGACTCCGAAGAGGGTGCGATTCCCAGCGTCTCCGAGAAGTGTTCCAGCTCCTCCCGGTCCTTCGGCACCGGCACGGTGCCGGCGAACAGGTGGTAGCCCACGACCATCACCGAGGAGGTCGGGTTCATGACGGCGAAGGGCGGCGGGCGCAGCTTCAGCGTGGTGCCTCCGCTCAGCTCCTGGAGGTGGAGCTCCTTGCGCTCGCCAGCGGTCAGCTTCACGCGCTGGGGCATGAAGCGGATGGAGTCTCTTCGGGAGGTCGTCGCCGCCTTGGCGACGAGGGTGTACTCCCCGGGCGCCAGGCCCGTCGCGTGGAAGCTGCCGCTGTCCTCCTCCATCGTGATGGACTCCGCGCCGACCGGGGACAGGGGGCGCAGGGAGAGGAAGGTGCTCACGAGCCGCCCCTCGCGGTCCTTCACCGTGCCCTCCAGCCTGGCACCCGTGAGCAGGCGCAGCTCCAGCGTCGTCTCGCCCGGTGCCACCTGCTGGCTCAGCGGCAGGTAGTCCGGATGGGAGAGCTCCAGACGCAAGGCCGCGCCCGATTCCAGGGGAGGCAGCACGAAGGCGCCATCGGCGGTGGTGCGCGCATGCGCCAGCGACTGCGCCTCCGGCTCCTCGTCCCCTGGTGACGCGGGGACGACGAGGTTCGCCTGCACTTCCACTCCGACGACCGGCGTGGACGTCACCGCGTCCAGCACCCGGCCGCGCAGCCGACGCCCGGCCTTGAGGACCACGTCACCCAGGTCCGTGTCCCGCCCCACCTCCACCTCGACCTCCCGCATGACGCGCGTGAGGCCCGGCGCCTCCATCGTCACCCACGTGCGGCCCGGCTCGTCCACGGTGATGTGGAAGACGCCGTCAGGCTCGCGAAAGGACTCCTCGTTGACGTCGAAGCGGGTGATGGGCGTGCGGTCCTCGCGCACCAGACGGCCCCGGATGCCTCCCTGATAACGCACCACCAGCTTCACGTTCGTCGACCCGGCCGCCACGAGGACCTGGGGGGTTCGTGAGCGGGCCCCCTCTTCTTCCTGAAGCGGCTCCGCCACCAACTCGAAGCCCTCCGCCCTGACGCTGAGCTTGCACGGGCCCGGCGACAGGTGGTCGAACGTGAAGCGCCCCTGCTCATCCGTGGTGACGCTGGAGCCATCATGGAAGGGATATCGCCCGTGGTGGAGGAACCTCGGACGAGGGCTCTCCTCGCTCAAGACGTAGGCGTGCACGTCGGCGTCGGCCACCGGCTTGCCGGCTTCGTCCACGACGAGGCCCGACAGCGACAGCCCCGGCTCCAGTCGCAGCGTCACCGTCTTCGTCTCCGCGCCCTGGAGCACGACGGGGAGCTGCGCGCGAGGCGGGCCGCCCCGGGTGCGGTGGGCTCGCAGGGAGTACCGGCCCGGAGAGAGGCCCCGCAGGATGAAGCGGCCCTCCGCGTCGCTGATGATTTCGGAGGTGGCGGAGTCCTGGCCGTCCTCCCAGAGGGAGACTGAAAGCCCCGCCAGCGGAGCGCCGCTGGTGCTCACCACGGTGCCCTCCACGCTCGCGCCCCGGCGCATGACCAGGCGCACGTCCCGGGAGGGCGCCTGTACCTCCCTCCACTCCGTCTCCAGGAAGCCCGGGGCCCGCGCCTTGAGTCGATGGAGCCCTGGCTCGCTCAGGTTGAGCACGAAGCGCCCCTCCTCTTCGGTCGAGGTGTAGGCCGTCTCCGCGTCGTTGGAGACGTCGTCCAGGTCCTCGTCGGAGGCCGGGGTGCCGTCGGGCCGGAGCCCCGGCTCGCGCCGCCACTTCATGGCGATGACCTCCGCCTCCGTCAGCGGGTTGCCCTCCGTGTCGGTGACGACGCCTGCCAGCACGAACGCGCGCTTCAGGGTGAAGTCCAGCGGCGCCGGCTTCCGCGTCACCACCACGTCGCTCACCGAGAGGTGCTGATAGCCCACGGCGAACACCGAGAAGTCGTTGTGGCCCAGCGTCGCGGAGTGGAACACGAAGCGCCCATCCGCGCCGGTGTCGACGACGGTGCTCATGGACACGTCCCCGTGGGTGTCCAGCGTCACCTTCGCGTCGGCGACAGGCTGCCCCGCCTCATCGCGCACCAGGCCCTCCACCTTGACGACGGTGCCCAGGTGCAGCGTCACCTCCGCCTCGGCCTGCTCCTCCGCGAGCGTGGTCTCCGTCTCTCCCTGGTGGTCGCCTTGCGCCGCCCGCAGCACGTAGTCGCCCGGCGACACGTCCTCCAGGACGAAGCGCCCCTGGGCGTCCGTGACGCCGGTGAAGGGGGCCTCGCCGTCGGTCTCTGGTTCGTACTCGGAATCGTGGGCTCGCACCCGCACCCCCGCGACGGGGCGCTCGTCCAGCAGCACCTGTCCCACGATTCGCCGGGGCCGGTGCAGCACCAGGTCCTCGGCCGAGAGGTCCTCCGCGACGATGTCCGTCAGGTGCGCCGTCAAGAACCCCGGACTGGAGACGACCAGCGCGTAGTCGCCAGGAGGAAGGGGCCCCACGCGGAAGCGGCCCTCCGCGTCGGTGCGGGTCTCGAAGTAGCGCGAGTGCTCGGCGTGGAAGAGCGTCACGCTGGCGTCCGCCACGGGCCGCACGGCCTCGTCCACCACGCGGGTGGTGAACACGTCGCTCGGCTGGAGGATGAGCTCCACGGCCTGTGAGCTCGTCGCCACGTCGAGCTCCAGCGCGGAGCCCTGGGCTCCCACGGCCCACAGCGCGACGCTGCCCTCGGGCAGGCCTTCCAGCATGAAGCTGCCGTCCTCCGCCGTGGTGGCGCGCGTCAGCAGGGGCGCTGTGCCGCGCCCTTCGTCGATGAGGCCGCGCAGCGCGAGCAGGGACTGGGTGTCCAGACAGGACGAGGAGGACATGGGCGTCTCGGCGTCCTGGCCGCAGGGGAGCGCGGACAGCGATTCACCGGGCAGGGCTCGCGACGCGGAGACCTCCACGCCCCGGGCGGGCGCCCCTTTGTCGGTGAGCACGCGGCCCCGGAGGGACAGCGCGCCGCGCGGCGGAGGCGAGGGCTCGCTGGGGCCGGGCAGCTCCTGGGAGGCGGGCCTGGAGGTGGAGGGCGCGGTGTCGCCGTCGGAGGGCTCGCGGAAGGTGATGACGGCGATGACCGAGCTCAGGCCAATCACCCCGAGCATGAGCCCCACCATGGCTGGCCTTCGCATGGACCCCTCCCGTTGGCCCCCCAGGCTAGCAGGGCGCTCGGGACGAAGTCGCCGGGGGGCTCAGGCGCGAGCGGGGAGCGACTCCAGGCGGGCCTTCTCGGCGGCGATGAGGTCCCGGACGTGCTCGCGCAGGACGGCGACGTCGTCGAAGCCGCTGACGTCCACTGGAGGCATGACCTGGACGTGGCAGTGGGCGGAGGTCTGCATCACCAGTCCATGCTTGGGAAGGACTCGCGCCGTGCCGGTGAGGACGACGGGGATGATGGGGCAGCGCATCTTCAGGGCCAGCGCGAAGGCGCCGTCCTTGAAGGGCTTGAGCTGGCCGTCCGCGGAGCGCGTGCCCTCCGGGAACATGAGGATGGGGACGCCGCGCTCGAGCCAGCGCTCACTCAACTGCATCATCTTGATGATGCTCGGCTTGTCGCCGCGCACCAGGGGCACGTAGCGGTTGAGCCTCATGTTCCAGCCGATGAGCGGCAGCCGGAAGTTGGCCTGCTTGGAGACCCACTTGAAGGGGCTGTACAGGCCGAAGAGGACGAGGATGTCGCCGAGCGACTCGTGGTTGGCCACGAGCACCGCGGGCCCGTGCCAGGGCAGGTGCTCGCGGCCGTCCACCCGCAGGTGCCACAGCGGGTTGACGTAGAAATACAGCTGCGCCCAGAAGCACGAGTACAGGTGCAGGACCCGGCCGTTGCGGTCGAAGGGCGTGGTGACGGCCCACACCACGATGGCGCCCAGGAAGAGCACCACGCTGGAGAGCGCGAAGAACGCCCAGAAGAAGATGGAGAACAGGAGTCGAATAGGGCGCGCAGTCTGCCACAGGGTTGCGAGTGGAGGGGAAGGGAGTTGTCACGCCCACGCGTGGAGAAGGTTCGCGGGAGGTCTTGCCCGAGGGAGTGTCAGGTCCACGGCGAGCTGGAGCTCCGGCGACGCCAGCCGAGGCAACACGACGAGCCGCGTGGCCTCCATGGTGACGACGGGGAGCGGACGCTCCACCTCCAGGAGCAGGGCCCCGCGCGCCGTCAGCCGGGGCGAGGCGTGCGCCAGCTCCACCGCGCCCAGCACCATGAACAGATGGGAGCCCGGCTCCAGCAGCAGCTCCTTCCTGGGCGCGAGCACGTGCCCCTGTCCACGCAGCAGCCACGCGCGCCGCTCCTTGCGGCCCAGGTGGGCATAGCGGTTGCGGCCACGGACCAGGTCATCGAAGCGCCGCTCCGCGAAGGTGCCCCAGACCTGCCGGCTCAGGTCCGCGTCCGACTCCAGCAGCTCGCGCAGCGCGGCGCCCGGAATCCGCACCACGGTGGAGGCCGACGCCGTGCGCACCGAGGCGGAGCGCCTCCCGCCCGCGAGCGTGGACTGCTCTCCGAACACCGTGCCGCTGCCGAGCTGGTTCACCAGGTCCTCGTCGGCGCCGTGGGTGGCGAGCACGTAGGCGGCGCCGCGCGCGAGCAGGTACAGCTCATCGCTCATGTCGCCCTGGCGGAAGACGAAGTGGCCCGCGGGCAGCTCCTGCACCTGGGCGCGCGCGGCGAGTGACTCCAGCGCGCGCGTGTCGACGTGGGCGAACAGCGGGGAGGAGCGCAGCTGGCGGGCCACCGTCGAGCGCAGCAGGCGCGAGCCTCCTGGCAGCCGGTACGCGAGCTTCATGGCCGGCTCCACGGGCTTGCGCAGGACGCGCCCGCTCATGACGCGCAGGACGCTGAGGACGTTGCCCATCGTCACCGGCGCGAGCGTCAGCAGCCCATGGCCCAGCGTGTAGCCCGGGTTGGTTTCGAGGAAGTAGCGCGCGGACCGCTTCTCGCACTGTTGCCAGTAGTCCTGCTCCACCTCGGACTCGCGGGTGCGCCAGCCCACGTGGCGCAGCAGGGGATTGCGCGCGTCGACAGGGGCCAGTCCGAACTCGGTGCCCAGCTCCGCCAGGAAGTCGCGCAGCCCGGGAGGCACGGGCTGCTCGTGACGCGGCCACAACTCGTCGCAGTACTTCGCGAGCAGGGCATAGCTGGACGGGTGCACCAGCGCGCCCAGGTAGTACGCGGGCCGGCCCGGGTGGCGGAGCAGGTATCTGAGGATGAGCGACAATCCGAAGCGGGTGTTGGTGTTGCCACCCCGGTAGGCGCGCAGCGAGCCGGCCTCCGCGCGGAACACGGCCGTCGTCACGCCGTTCAACTGTTTCTCGAAGACATGCAGTGCGAAGTAGCCGACGAGCGCGCCCGCTTCGTTGCGGTGGAGCTGAATCCAGGTGTGCTCGGCGGTGGACTCCACCACGTACTTCGCGAAGCCCTCGCGCTCGACTCCCTCGAAGATTTCCTGATGCACGGCGTAGAGCACGTCCGTCAGGCGTCGCCGCTGCTCGGTGGACAGAGACTGGGGGATGACGACCTCGGTGCTCGCGATACGGGACATGGTGGGGTGGCTCTCCGTTCTTCTGGCGGCGGACCAGTGCGGCTCCGTTGCCAAGTAAGTCCGGACACGCCGAGCGACGGCGCTCCCGAGCCTGGATGCCGAGTCCTCAACGTCGACCGCGTTTCAGGGCCTCCGCGCGCGTTCGAAGATGATGCGAGCCCTTGTACGAAGGTCTGGTTGTACGAAGGTCTCGCTCACTCCCTGTCCCTGTTGAGTGGAACGCGGGGCGGACGAGCGGGGCTCACTGCCTGACGGCCTGCCATTTCGGCGTCACGTCGCGCACCACGGTGCCTGTCTCGGGGATGTCGATGAGCTCGCGATAGCTGCCCCGCCAGTCGTTGGTGATGAGGAAGAGCGTCAGCTTTCCGGCGGGGAGGTTGCGGAAGGTCATCGTTCCCTCCTTGCCGACTTCATGTGGAAGGGAGCGTTCGCGCAGTGACGAGAGGTCGTAGCCCTGTTTGGGCCAGGGGTCTTCACCGGAGACGAGCGCCAGGGTGAAGAGCAGGGGGCTGTTCACGCGCAGCTCCAGGGTGGCGCCTTCGGACCGCGCCTTCACCGTGATGGAGACTCCACCGCTCGCGGGAATCTGGATGCGCTGCGAATGGTAGCTCTCCAGACCCCCTTCGCCAGCGGAGGCATTCACCCGGTAGGTGCCTGGCGCGAGGTCTCGCACGACGAAGGGGCCCTCAGCGGGGACCTCGATGCTGTAGGGGAACGACTCCGCTCCTTCGCGGTCCAGGAAGACGGTCGCGCTCGTGGGCCGACCCTTCGCGTCCAGGACGGAGAGCTCCACCCGCGCGCCCTTCTCCATGCGCACCGTGAGGTCCTCCTGGGAACCTGGAGCCAGGGTCAACTTCTTGGAGAGATAGCCGTGGGCCCGGATGTTCAGCGTGGCGGAGTGCTCGTCCACGCGAGCGATGATGAAGCGCCCATCCTTGTTGGTGTACGCCTGCGTCCAGGTTGTGTAGGGGTGGAGCCTCACGCTGTCGGAGTGTTCCAGGTCGGGGACGAGCAGGGCGCTCTCCACGGGGGCAGAGGTCTCCGCGTCCAGCACGCGCCCGGCCACCTTGCGTCCCGCGCTCATCCGAACCTCGCCCAGGTCCACCACCCCCGCGTCGTGAGGCACCTCGACCTGACGGAACACCGGCGCCAGGTCCTCCGCCTGGAAGATGACGGGCCGCGCGCCCGCGGCCACCACGTCCAACGAGAACTCACCTCGGGGATGCTCCACGACCTCCCGCATGACCCGGAAGCGCGTGAGGGGCTTGCCGTCCGGGCCCACCACGCGCCCGTGGATGCGCGCCTGTCGCGACATGACGAAGCGGACAGGGGGGCCGCCTTCATGGGCATGCAGTGAGTCGAGCCCGATTTCGCCGCCGGTGGACAGGTGGGGGGCGAGGCGGAAGGACTGCTTCTTCACGCGCAGCTCCACGTCCCGGCTCGACAGGTTGCGCAGCGTGAAGCGCCCGTCCTCCCGGGTCCGCGTGAGGAGCTCCACGGTGTGGTGGCGATAGCCCACGCGCCATGGGGGGGTGGAGTCCTGCGGAGGCTCGATGAAGACGTCAGCTCCGGAGAGTGGTTGTCCCTGGTTGTCCACCACGGTGCCCGACAGCGTCCAGCCTGCTTCGAGGCGCAGGTCCACGTGGGCCTCCTGCCGCTCTCTCAGCTCCAGGTGTCGGGTGGCGAAGCGCTCCACGGCGCCGGAATCGTGGAGGGCCTCGAGCACGTACTGTCCTGGCTTCATGCCCCCGAACGCGTAGTGGCCCTGTGCGTCCGTCCAGGTCTCGCTCAGCACCCCCTGCTCGGGGCTGTTCGTCGTGCCTTCTTCGGGAGGTTCGGTCGACAGGCGCACGCGGAGCCCGGACAGGGGCGTGTCCAGCTCGTCGAAGACCCCGCCGGAGACAGCGGCTCCTCGCTTCAGGACCCAGCGGACCTGTGTGTCGGGGGCCTGGATTTGAAGCTCCTCCATGCGGAAGCGAGGCTCGTCGAGGAGCTTCAGGAGGAAGGGCCCGGGCGTGGGGAAGTTCAGGTGGAACCGACCCTGCTCATCCGACACGGCTTCATAGGGCGCGAGGAGGAGCGTGTCGTCGGTGTCCTCGGAGGGAGGATTGTCGACGGTGATGTGCATGTCCGGGACGGGGCTGCCTGCTTCATCGACGAGGACCCCGTCGACCCAGAGCGGGGTGCGCAGCGTGAAGTCGAGCCGCTTCGTGCCAGGGCTCAGCTCCGCGACGGATTCGCTGGTGGGAAAGTGTCGCGGAGAGGTGAGCTCCAGCTCGTGGGGCGCGAGGGCGAGCGGGCCTAGGCGATAGTGGCCCGTGGCATCCGTGGTGGTCTTCACGTACCGCGGCTTGAGTCCGCGCTCCTGGAGTTGGACGAGTGCGCCCTCGATGGCGGCTCCGGCTTCGTCCTTCACGGTGCCTTCCAGCATGGCCCCGGGGCTCAGGCTCAGGAGGACCTCCTGCTTGGAATCATGGGTCCACATGGGGACCTCGGCCCTGCCGTGATGCTCGCCCTGGGTGGCCTCGAGCCGGAACAGACGCAAGGAGAGCGCCTCGAAGGTGAAGCGCCCCTGGGCGTCCGTGGTCTCCTGCTTCGAGGACAGCAGGGGAGGAGCGATGCCGCGCTCGTTGAAGGTGATGTCTCGCAGTTGGACTGTCGCGTGGGGGACGGGGGTGCCCTGTCGCATCACTCGACCGACGATGCGATGGGGGCGCAGGAGCTTCACGGGCTCGGCGAACACGGAGTCCTTGAGGTCGGGAATCCAGCCGTCCTTGGTGAAGGCGAGGGCGTAGTCTCCGACGGGCAGCGGGCCGATGCGATAGCGCCCGTCCGCGTCCGTCTCCACGTCGAAGAAGCGGGTGAAGCCTTGATGCACGGCCATCACCTGGACCTGGGGCAGGGCCGCGAGGTCCTCGTCGATGACCGTGCCTTCCAGGAACACGCCCTCTTCGAGTCGGAGTTGGAGTCCCTGCGTTCCCGCGACGACTCCCGGTTGCAGCCGCGCGCCTCGCGGGCCGAGGGCCCAGAGGGTGAAGGGTCCTTCGGGGAGCTGTTCGAGGGTGAAGCGGCCGTCCGTGTCCGTGACGGTCTCCGCGTACAGCGGGGCTTCGCCCTGGCGAGAGAGGAGCAGCTCCAGGGTGGTGGCAGGTTCCGTGAAGAAGCAATCCGCGAAGCCGTGACGGTCTCCACGACGGTGGGGCAGCACCTCCTCGCACGTCAGCTCGGAGAGCGTCTGATGTGCTTCGGAGCGGGTGGCGGAGATGCGGACTCCCGCGAGGGGGCCCTGGTCTCCGTGCACGATGCCTTGGATGCGCAGGGAGCCTTCGGCCCGTGGCGCGGGCGGGGGCAGGACGAGGCCCGTGCTTTTTCGAGGCGTGGAGGTTCTGCGCGGGGTGGGCGCATCCTCGGACTTCAGGAAGTAGGGCACCGCCAGCGTGCCCAGCAGTGTGAGCACTCCGAGGATGAGTGCCGACCGTCGCCACTTGTGCATGTCTCGTCCACTCGCCACGTCCGTGAGCGTAGCAGTGGAGGACCCCGGGCGCTGAGCCCTGGGGGCTCGATTCAGACGGCTCGGAGCGTGGCGGCGGAGTCTCTGGACTCCAGTGTTTGCGTCTGTGCGCCCTCTGCCTCGAACAGCTCGCGCAGCCAGGGGTGGCAGGTGAAGGCAATCACCTGTTGGTGTTCGGCGAGCTGGGCCAGGAGTTGGATGGCGCTCCGGGCCCGGCCGGGGTCGAAGTTCACCAGCACGTCGTCCACGATGAGCGGCAGCGCGCTCCGCGTCTCTCCGAAGTCGCGCACCACCGCGAGGCGGAAGGCGAGGTAGAGCTGCTCGCGGGTTCCTCGTGAGAGCTGGGCCGCGCTCCAGTCCCGCTCGCCGTCGCTCACGCGCAGCTCTCGCTCGTCACCGGCGGGGATGAACACGCGGCGGTAGCGCCCTTCTGTCAGCAGGGCGAAGTGCTCCGAGGCGAGCTGCACCACGCGCGGCTGCTGCTCCTCCTCGAAGCGCCGACGCGCGCGTCCCAGCAAGGCCAGCGCCAGCTTGTCCTCCGCGTAGCGCGTGGCGAGCTCCGCCACCTTCGCGCGCAGGGTCTCCTCCTGGATGCGCAGGCGCGCGAGCAGGTCGTCGTTCTCCCACTGCTCGAGCTGGTTCCGCGTGGCGCCCTGATCGGTGAGCACCTCCTTCGATTTCTCCTGGGCCTCCGCATGGCGCGCGCGCACCTGGCTCAACACCGTGCGCAGACCTTCTTCTCCGCCCAGGGCGCGCAGGGCCTCGCGAGCCTCGGTGTCGGACAGGCCCGTGCGAGCCTCGATGCGGTGGGCCAGTTCGCGCGCTCGGTGGGTGAGCTCCGCGTATCGGTGTGCCTGCACGGCGCGTCGACGGAAGGTCTCCTCGTCACCACCACCGCCCTCGGCGAGCAACGCGGAGAGTGAGGCCTCCTCCGTGCGACACAGCTCGTCGAGGCGGGCCTTCTCCTCGCGCAGCTCGCGACGACGCTCCTCCGCCGCACGTCGCTCTGTCTCCTGCTCGCGTGCTGTTTCCAGCGCCGCGTTCACTCTCATGACCACCAGGTCCATGGATTCCGATGACGCCGTGCTGCTCTCCTTCGATGAGGCGTTCGCGGAGCCACGCTCGTGTTCCATGCGCGGGAGGTTCGAGTCCTCGGACAGGCGCGTTGCTCCTGGCGCCACGTCCGTCGCCAGCGCTCGCAGTCGAGAGACCACGTCCGCGCAGGCCGCTTCATCGGCGGACAACGCCGCTTCGTCCGCGACCAGGTCCTGCCACCGTTGCCGCAGCGCCGAGGCATCGCGCCACAGGGCTAGCGCCGCCTGCGCGGGCAGCCCCACCGGAAAGCATCTCGCCGACAGGCACGCGGTCAGCTCCGTGCTCAGTGACGCATGTCGCGCCTCGTGCCCGCGCAGCAGTTCATCCGCCTGTCGTTCATCACGCAGGGCCAGGTCATGCGTGGAGCGCAGTGTGTCCCGCTCGCGTGACAGCGACTCGCGCCGTCCCGCCTGCTCCAGTGCCTCCGCCAGCGCGCTCTCGCGTGCCGCCATGTCCGAGGACGTCGCCGCCGGGGACAGCCCTGCCTCCGTCGCGGAGGCGAGCAGCTCCCGTCGCGCCAGCTCCTCGCGAGCCACGTACCCAGCGAGCTCGACACGCAGCCGTTCCTCTTCCTGCTTCCGCGACTGCTGCTGAGCCTCCCATGCTCCACGCTCCGCATCACGCGCGGACTCCACCTTCCGCCGGGCGAACTCCAGCAGGCCCGTCAGCACCAGCCCACCCACGAGCCCGAGCACGCCCACCACCGTGCCCCCGAGCAACCACGCCGCCACCGCGAGCGTCACCGCCACGGCCGCCGCCACTGGCACCAGCCACACCGGAATCACCGGGCTCGAGGAACTCGGAAGCTCCGTCACCGGCCCTCGCAGGCCGTCAATCCGCCGCCGAGCATCCATCTTCTGCTCACCCAGCCGCTCCAGGTCCGCGCGAGCGACGCGCATCCGCGCCAGCCCCGCCTGCTGCTGTCGCACCTGCGCCGGCCGGACGTCCGGAAGCTCCGCGAGCTCCAACTCCGTGCGCGCCAACACGCCCTCCACCCGCTCCCGCTCCGAGCGAGCCCGAGCCAGCGCCCCACCCACCTCGCGCCGCCCCGTCTCCTCCACGTCCAGCCGGGACGACAGCGCCTCCAACCCCGCGCGAGCCCCCGCGCTCAAATCCAGCGCCACCAGCCCCGGCCCATCCACGCCGAGTCCCAGCTCCTCCAGCGCCGACTCCACCTGTCGCCGCTTCATCCCCAGCGCCGCGCGTCGCGCCGGCAGCGCCCGCACCAGCTCCGAGCGCTCCGAGTACGCCGCCACCGCGGCCCGCAGCGCCTCCTCCCGTCCTCGCACCGGCGACGGAGCGGACAGCCGCTCCAGCTCCGCCTCCGTGAAGCTCAACTGCTCCGCGAGCCGAGCCACGTTCCCGCGATGGGTCCTGCTCCGCTGGAGCGCATCCTCCAGGCGCGCCTCACCGCCCTCGGGGAACGTCTTCAACGAAGGAAGGGACTCCAGCTCCGCCCGGGTCGTCGCCAGCGAGGAGACATCCCCCAGCGCCGACTCCAGCCGGGCCAGTCGCTCCAGCTCGCGACCGTCCTCGCGCAAGCGCGAATCCAATCCCCCCAGCTCCACGCCGAGCGACTCCAGCCGCTCCCGCTTCGAGAAGTAGAGCGCGGGCCGGTTGCCCACCTCGCGAAGCTGCGCCTGCACCTCCTCCAGTTCACGCAGCTTCACGTTCAGCTCGGGGTTCGAGCCGTTCGGCTTGTAGAGCTGCTCCGCGTTCTTGCGCAGCGACGACATCGCCTCCGGCAGGCGCCGAGCCCCCCGCATGCTCGCGGCGACCAGGGCCTCGGAGGCGCCGCGCTCCTCGGTGAGCTGCTCGAACCCCGCCAGCTCCTCCAGCCGGAAGGCGAAGACATCGAAGAACAGCTCGCGCGTGACATGGCCTCGCGCATCCTTCAGGCGCTCCTCGGACACGGCATCGCCGTTCGGCCCGAGCACCGTCAGCGTCTCCGACTTCCTTCCCTTGGGCGCCGCCATGCGCCGCACGAGCAGTGGTCCCATGCCCGTGGAGAGTCGAAGCTCTCCGCCGAAGGGAGCATCGTCCTCTGGAGGCGCGTAGCGCTCCGGACTCCCGCGCTTCTCGAAGCCGAACAACACTGCGCGCAGGAAGGCGAGCAGCGTGCTCTTGCCCGCCTCATTGGGTCCGTAGAGCAGATGCAGTCCGGGCCCCAACTCCAACGTCAGGTCCGAGAAGTGCCCAAAGCGCCGCACTCGCAGCGTGTCGATGCGCAACCCTGGCTTCATGCCCCCTCCTCTTCTTCGTGAAGCGCCTCCACACCCAGCAGGCTCGCGCGGGAGACCCACTCCATTCGGGGCACCTCCAGCACATCCACCCCCAGGCGCTTCAGCCGCTGGCCCAGACTGCCCAGCGCTTCCTGCTCCCACAGTCGCGCCAGCGCGACCGGGTCTTCCTTCAGCGAACGTGCTTCTTCCAACAACGTGCGCGCGAAGCCGCCCTCCGCCTGGAGCGCTTCCCAGTCCAGCTCCGGACGACTTCCATCCCGCAGCGACTCCAGCAGCACCGGCGGATGTCCCTGTGCCAGCCGAGCGCGCAGGTCCGCCTCCAACTGCACCAGCGCTCCGGGCCGCGCCAGCTCGCGATGCAGCGGCCCGCGTCCCGTCAGCACCAGTCGCACCGCGTGGCCATCCAGCTCCCGCGCGCACGCCACGTCCACCACTTCTCCCACCGCGCCCAGCAGCGCATCCAGTGTGGCCACGCCCGTCAGCGACACCTCCAGCCGATGCCAGCGCACCGTGTCCACCGGCACGAAGCGCCGCCGCATGCCGCCGTCCTCCACCTCCACCAGCACGCAGCCGCGCTCGCCTGTCTCCAGCGCGTGTCGCCCCTGCGGATTGCCTGGGTACACCGCGATGCCGCCACCGGGCAGCATCAGCTCGCTGCGCGTGTGCACGTGCCCCAGCGCCCAGTAGTCCAGTCCTCGCGCGCCCAGGCCCGAGGGCGTGCAGGGCGCGTAGTTGGCGTGCCCCTCCACGCCGCCCAGGTTCGCGTGCAGCAGGCCCACGCTGAAGCCATCCCCGGTGCGACGGAAGCGCGCGGACAGGTCGTCGCGCACCTCCACGTCCGGATAGGAGATGCCCTGCACGCGGCACAGCCGTCGTCCCTCGCGCCGCACCTCCGCCTCTTCCCAATCCGGACCGAACACCTTCACGGAAGCAGGCAGCCCCAGCGTCCCGGTGTCGCCGCTGAGCGGATCATGATTGCCGTGGACGATGAAGGACTCGATGCCCGCGTCGTGCAGTCGGCCCAGCTCGTGCCGCAGCACCAGCCGCGCGCGCACCGAGCGGTCCTTCACCTCGAACAAGTCTCCGGCCAGCAGGAGGAAGGCGACGCGCTCGCGCAAACACAGGTCGACGATGCGCGACAGCGCGTGGAAGGTGGACTTCTGGAAGCTCCCCAGCAGAGGGCCTTGAGCAGCCACGCCACGGAAGGGAGTGTCCAGGTGCAGGTCGGCGGCGTGGACGAACTTGAAGTGCATGTCGAGCCCCGCACCGTATCCGAAGCACGGCGAGGAGCCTGCTTTCCACCCCGCAGCTCCCGCGTGCTGTCAGGCAGGCAAGAGGCGCTCACTTCGACGCGACGTCGAGCCTCCTCCAGGACGGCTGTAGGGTGAGTGACATCGTCCCTCCCGCCGGGATGTCCAGCTCCTCGGTGTGGAAGCGACCGGGCATGGTGGACGTGTGGAAGAAGACGGTGACCCTGCCCTCGGGGACATGGGTGAAGGTGACCTCCGGGTCGTCCTCCTTGTACGTCCAGGGGACGCCCTGGAAGATGAGGTGGCGCAACGCCGGGAGGGTGCTGGGAGGCGGCACGCTGCCGGGCACCAGCCCCAGGCCCACCCCTTCTTGCGAGGGTAGGCGCAGCTTCACCGTGGCACCGCCCGTCGTGGGCAGGAAGGCCACCGACAGCGCCCCGCGCTCGGGCAAGTCCACGCTCATCGGCTGGAAGTCCGGGAGTGGCTCATTGCGCTGCCGCGCCGTCAGCCGGAGCGCGTAGCGGCCGGGCTCCAGGCCGCGCAACTCAGCCATGCCCTTGCCCAGCTCGAACAGGCCTTCAGCTCCGCCGGGTCCCTGGTAGCTGATGAACCCGTCCACCGGACGGCCCTGTCGGTTCCGCGCCGTCACCTTCACCCGAGCGCCGGACTCCATCCGCGCCGTCACCTTCTCCTGCGTGGCGGCCACCGGAACGAGCAGCTCGCGGTAGTGGCCTTCGTGGCTCATCCGGAGCGTGTGGGGGCCGGAGGCCACCTTGTCGAGATAGAACTCGCCATCGTCGTTCGTGCGCGCGCCGGCGAGCTGGCCACGCTGACCGTCCTCGTCAGGCTCGGCGTCGAGGCGGACCGTGACGCCCTTCACCGGCGCGCCTGTCTCCGCGTCGAGCACCAGGCCCTGGACGTAGCGCCCCTCCTCCAGCCGTAGCTCTCCCAGGTCGACATCCGCCACGTCCACGCCGCCCTTCACCGCGCGCGTCACCTTGGGCTGCTCGTGGACGCTGAAGAGGTACTGACGGGTGATGGGCTGCTCGTGGAGGGGGACGGTGAAGGTTCCGTCCTCGCTCTTGATTCGCGTGTCCCCGACGGAGAAGTCGCGCTGGGGCGCGCCGTCCGCTCCGAGCAACCGTCCCCGGATGTGGGGGCGGCGACGGAACACCAGCCGCACCTGCTTCGTGTCTGCAGTGACGTGGACCTCTTCGTCTCCAGGCACGATTCCCGAGCAACGCTCCGGCAGCAGCTCATGGCCTGGCTTGATGGCGCGCAAGGAATGGTCGACGGGGCCCAGGCCGCGAAGGACGAAGCGCCCCTCCTCATCCGTGAGGACACCGAACGGTGTCTCGTTCCTGTCCTCACCCATCTCGATGAACTTGGGACCGTCGTCCCTGACGAGAGACCGGGCTCGCACGGTGAGGCCCTGGACCGGCCGGCCCGTGGTGTCGACGGCGATGCCCTCCAGTGAGTGCTCCTCCTGGAGCCGCAGCTCCACCTTCGTCACCGTGTCGGCAATCAGCTCCACGTCGGCCCAGGCCCTCCGGTCCACGCTGGAGGACTTCTGTTTCGCCTCCACGCGATAGCGCCCCGGATGGATGCCCTTGCGGCGGAAGTGGCCCTGGTCATCGGTGCCCTGCGTCTCCAGGAAGCGCTCCTCCTCGTCGTCATGGTCTTTCGGGAGCACGTTCACGATGAACCGCGACAGCGGCAGGCCCCGCGCGTCCGTCACCGTGCCCTCCAGTGTCGCGCCCGCGCTCAAGGTGAGCGTCACCTCGCGGCCAGGGGCCTTCACCACCACGGTCTCCTCGACGTAGTCCTCGCTTCGCGCCGTGATTTTGTAGGAGCCCGCTCGGGTGGCATCCATCACGAAGAAACCGTCCCGGTCCGAGAAGGCCGACTCCTGCGGCTCGTAGTCCAGGGGGCCCTCGATTCCCACCGGCTCCATCGCCAGGGGCACGCCCGATATCGGCTGGCCCGCGCTGTCCACGACGCGACCGGTGATGGTCTGCGTGCGCTTCAGCGTGAAGTCCCGAGGGCCCATGCCGAGGCTCAGCTCGTGCTCCTGGCCCATCGTCAAATCCACATGGCCGCGAGCCTCGACGGTGAACTCCCAGTGGCCGGGCTCCACCGGGCCCAGACGGTAGCGGCCGTCCGCCTCGGTGACGGTCTCCAGCTCCTCCCGTCCACCTCGCGAGAAGCGCGCCTTCACGCGCGCCCCCTCCACCCTGCCGCGCGCGTCGTCGAACACCGTGCCTTCGACGTGGAGCGCCTCGCCCAGCTTCAGCACCATCTCGCGCGGAGCGTCCGAGTGCAGCACCACCCGCGCGAAGGCATACCGTCCATCGTGCGCCACGGTGAGTGCGTACGCGCCCGTGCTCAGGTCGAGCGCGAAGCGTCCCTCCTCGTCCGTCTTCGTCCGGGGAACCGGGGCCCCGTCGTACATGGCGGCGCGCGATGCCCGGACCTCCACGCCCGGCACGGGGGTTCCGTCGGACAGCACCCAGCCGTGAATCACGCGGGGCCGATACAGCATCACCTCCCGAGGGTCGTCGGCGTACCGGTCCGGCTCGAGCGAAGCCAGCCAGCCCTCCTTCGTCGCGAGCACGTGGTAGCTCTGGCGGGGCAGGGGGCCCACCTTGAAGTGGCCCTGTTCATCCGTGCTCGTGTCGAAGAAGCGGGTGTGGTGCATGCTGACCGCCGTCACCGAGGCGCCCGCCAGCGGCTTGCCGTCCCCGAGGACGCGGCCCGTCAAGAACCACGGCTGCGCCAGGGTCAGCTCCACGTCCTGGCTGCCGGAGGGCACGGCGGGGCGCAGCGCGGCGCCCTTCTCGGAGAGCGCGAGGAGGGTTTGAGGACCCTCGGGAAGTCCCTCCAGCACGAAGACGCCGTCGTCGCCCGACACGGCCTCCGCGTGGATGGGGGCCTCGCCCTGTCGAGCCACCAGCAGCGCGGTGAGGGTGTCCTCCACCTGCGGCAGACACGAGGGGAGCTTGCGCTGCCGCTCGGGCGCATCGTCCAGGTTCTCCCAATAGGGGAGGAACTCCTCCGGACAAGGGAGCTCCGACAGCGTCTCGCCCGCCTCGGGCCACGACGCGGAGACGCGGGCGCCCGTCACGGGACGACCCAGCGAGTCCACCACGGTGCCGCGAATGGACCGTCCCGCTCCCCGCGTCGCGTGCGTGGCCGCGGACGTGCGCGGAAGCGAGTCCTCCGGTGCACGTCGGGGCGCTGAAGTGACTTCAGGCACAGGGGCCGGACGTTCGGTGCTTCCGAGCAACCACCACCCCAGGAGCGCGAGCATCCCCGCGATGATGCTCCCCCACATCCACCCGCGCATGATGTGCTCCGGCTGTCCGACGTCGAGTCGTCAGGATAACAGCCGGAGCCCACCTGTCGCGGCGAGGGCTACCGCACGGTGCCTGCGTCCGTGCCCTGCATCTGCGGCTGGCCGGAGCCGCCGGTGCCCTGGTGCTGCAGGGCGTCCTTGTTATTGCCGGAGCCGCCCATGGCCCCCGAGTTGTCCTCCCGGCTCCGCTCCCGGCACCCCGTCATCGTCAAGGCCGCCGCCACCGCCACCACCGTCATCCATCGCGTGAAAGTCCTCATCGCGCGTACCTCCCCTTTTGAAGACTCGCCCAAGGCTGAGGACGCGCCGCGTGCATCGCACGTGTCCGGGCGTGCTTGCCTTCTCGGCAGCCCCTGGCCGGAGGACAGGCGCGGTGTCGACTCGCGGCCGTCAGTCCTCGCGACGCAGCACGAGCAGCGCGTACTCCAGTCCGCCATCCATCAACGCCTGCTGGAGTCGCAGGTGCTCGCGGCGGGACTCGCCGCGTGCGAGGACGCGTGACGGAGGCTGGCCAGGGGCCGCGAAGCGCTCGTGCGCGAGCAGCTCCAGCGTGAGGGACCAGAAGCCCACCACGCGCGCGGACACGTCGTCGCGGACCTCCAGCTCCAGGCCCGCGGCGTGCGCGGTGGACAGGTACTCGTCCAGGGAGCCGATGCGCGTGCGCCAGTACCGGTCGAAGGGCGCGGCCAGCTCGGGGCGGCCGAGGAAGCAGTCGGCGATGGCCACCACGCCTCCGGGCCGCAAGAGCGCGCGCACCCGGCGGAACCACTCCGCGCGCGGCAGGTAGCTGCTGCTCTCCACCGCGACGACGGCGTCGAAACAGGCGCGGCCCGGCACCGCGAGCGCGTCACAGTGCAGGGCCTTCACGCGCGCGCCCACGCCCTCGATTTCGGCGAACGTCCGCACCAGCTCCACGTGCGTGGCCACGTTCGTCACCGCCGTCACCCACGCCTGGTGCTCGGCGGCCCAGTACAGCGCGCCGCCGCCCAGGCCACAGCCCACGTCCAGCACGTCGCCCCCGTTCGGGAAGCGGCCCACCGCGCGCGCCAGCTCCGCGAGCAGCGCCTCCTGCGAGGCATGGACGCGCTCGCGCACGAGCGGCTCCGGCTCGCCCGGGGGAGGCACGTCGTCCACCAGCCCCGCGTGGAAGTGGATGCGGGGTCCGGGCCCGTAGCGACGGAGGATGCGCTCCGTCTTCTCCTCATAGTAGGCGGCCACCGCGTCATGACGGGCCTCGCTCCGCGTGGGTTCCGCCCTCATGACTCCACCTCCGGAAGTATCGGTTCGATGCGGCGCAGCGCCGCGTCCAGGCAGCGCAGGTCCTCGGCGCGAAGTGCCTCCGCGGCCTGCCTGCCCCACGCCACCACCGTGAGCCTGTCGGCCGCGGGCATGGAGGTGAAGCGCGTGTCGCGGGAGCGGATGTCCTCCGCCACGTGCGCGGCCATGCCCAGGCTCATGCCCACCGACACCGCGCGCTCCTCCAGCCGCGTCCCCGCCCAGAGCACGCGCAGGTACGCGGCCCACTGCCGCCCGGCGATGCCCTCCGCGACGCGGCGGAACAAGGGCGCGTTCCACTCCCGGGCCCGCACCTCCAGCGCCTGCGGTCCCGCCGCCTGGGCCAGGAGGCGCGCGCTCTCCTCCAGCGCGTTCAAGGACACGAGCGCGCGAGGCTCGGCCAGCGTGGCCCAGGCCAGGTTCTGCAGGAGGAACTGCGTGCACGGGGCCACGCGCACGGGCGCGTCGTAGTAGGTGCAGTCGCCGTCGATGAGGTCGTCGGCGAGGTTGCCCGCGCAGAAGCTGAAGAAGAGGCCCACGCCGCGCGCCGTCAGCACGGGGCGCTCCAGTCCTGCCTCCGCGCCGGCCTCGTAGAACAGGGGCAGCGGGCCTGGCTGGGCGGCCTCCAGCGCGGCGAGCGCGTCGTGCTCAGACTCCTCGGGCAGCTCCAGTCGCCGCAGCACCCGCAGGGCCTCTTGATAAAGGGCTCCTCCGCTCATCGGTACTCCCTGGGCAGGAACAGGCGCAGCAGGGCTCCGCCGTCCGGGGCGTTGCGTCGGTACAGCATTCCGCCGCTGGCGCGCAGCAGGCACTCACTGGTGTACAGGCCCAGGCCGGTGCCCTCGGGCTTGGACGTGTAGAGCTCCTCGGCGGGGACGTTGAGCAGCGCGGCGGGGAAGCCCGGGCCGTCGTCCGCGATGACCACCTCCAGCCGGCCACTGAGCGGCTCCACGCGGGCCTGGATGCGCACGCGCGAGGCGCCCTGCTTGCCGTCCCCCTCGCAGGCGTTGAGCACCAGGTTCTCCACCACCCGCCGCAGCGTGGTGGCCCCGCCGCGCATCAAGGCGCGCATCGGCTGCCCCGGCTCCACCGCCACTTCGATGTCCACGTCCGGGAAGCGCAGGCCCACGCTGGTGCGCACGCCCTCCAGCAGCGGCGTCAGCTCCACCGGCTCCGGCTCCGAGCCGACGTAGCGCCGGCCCTTCGCGCGAATCTCGGAGACCATGTCGCGAATCTGCGTGAGGCTGTCGTTGAGCGTCTTGACCAGGTCCTCGAAGTCCCCCCGAGCCAGCGCGTTGCGCTGCACGCCCAGCACGGCCAGCATGTCCGCCGCGGTGCCCGCCGACATGAGCGCGCTGTCCAACTCGTGGTGGTAGCCGAGGATTTCTCCCAGCGCGCGCGACAGCCGCCCCACGTCCTGCTCCTGCTGCTCCAACAACTGTGCCTGCACCGCGGCGCGCAGGCGTGCCGCCTCCGCGCGGGCCTTGTCGTGCTGCACGGCGAAGGTGCCCAGGTACAGCTCCGCGGTGAGCGCCGCGGGGCCGATGACGCCGAACAACACCAGGTGCTCGCTGCTCTCCATGAGGGGCAGCGCCGTCACCAGCGCCAGCGCCGTGCCCAGGGCCACGAAGGGCTGCTTCGGTGTGACCCGGTGCAGCCGGCCGTGGAACGCGGTGGTGAAGAGGAAGAGGGAGGTGATGACGGTGGCGCCCTGCAGCTCCGACATCGCCATCAGCGCGGCGAGGAAGAAGTGCAGCGACGTGACGCCGAGCAGCAGCCACAACCAACCCCACGTCTCGATGTGACGCCGCTTCCGGTGCACCGAGGAGAAGAGCAGCCCGCTGACGAGCATGGGCGATGCGCACAAGAGGCCGTCGAAGAAGGAGATGCCGAAGAGCGTGCTCGCGCCAGGGGCCCACGCGACGGCGGCGAGCACCGCGAGCACCACGGTGGTGAGCGCCCACCAGGCGCCCACGCTCGCGGCGGAGAGCACCTCGGCGCTGTCCTGGGCGCGCGTCCAGTGTCGGAAGGAGGCCGTGATGGCGGCGGCGCCCGCCGCGCGTGGACTCATACGGTGGTGGACAGGGTGCAACCCGCCACTCGCTGGAGCTCGTTCACCTCGCGCGTGGCGTCGTCGACGCGCTGACGCAGCTCCTGGACCAGCCGGGGGTGGCCTCGTCGCGTGACGCGGACCTCCACCTCGCCACCGGCCAGCAGGTGGTGCAGCGCCTCCATCACCGGCTCCAGCGCGGGGTTGAGTCCCACCGCGCCACCCGGGCCCTCCACGGCGCCCAGGTCCTGGATGCGCTGGAGGTAGTCGCTCACCGCGCCGACGAGGGGGACGCTGACGAGTCGTGGTCCCCAGGTGTCGTTGTCGCTGCTCATGTCGTCTCCCCCGGGCGCCGCATGGCGTCCTCTTGGCGATGGTGGCGCGCGGTGCGGGTCGCCCGTGGGGAGCTGCTTCGAAGTGGCCGTCTACGAGACAGGTGTCGAAGCCACATGCTGGTTGCCCCCCGCGAACCAGGCAGGCGCGACTCCTTCGTCGCGCGAGAGGAAGCAAAGCGAGCCGTCAAGGACGGAGTCAAACGGACCTCGGCCCGAGTGTTCTTTAGTGTCCGGCGGCACCTCCCTCCAGGGGGGCGAGGTGGTGGGGAGCCGACGCCAGGCCCGCGCGGAGCCTGCCCTGGGGGCGGGGACTTCCGGGCGGCCGGGCCGCGCGGGGAGGTGTCCACGCCGCCGCGCCGTTCCCACCGTTGCCGGGGGTGCCGGCATGGCCAGGGTGAGACAGGTGAGCGAGCACGGGGCGGAGGGCGGTGTCGAGCGCGTCTACCACGAGCTGCGGCAGACGCTGCGCGTGACGGGCGTGGACGTGTCCTTGCGCACGTGGGCGGCGTACCCGCGCTTCTTCGTGGCGATGTGGGAGGCGATGGGGCCGAACGTGGAGACGCGCGCCTTCGAGGAGGCGGCGCTGGGGTTGTGGCAGGAGGTCCTGGACTCGACGGTGCAGTGGGAGGTGCTGGGCGCGTGGAACGCGGCGAAGCTGGGCAAAAGCCAGCGCTTCCATGCGCGCGGCGCGCTGGAGCTGTGCGAGGCGATGCATCCCCGCGTGCTGCTGATGGTGTCCGCGGTGCGGATGGCGCTGGAGGGGCAACTGGTGGGGCAGGCGGACGCCCTGGGCACGTCGGAGCGACTGGAGCGCGGCATCCCCTCGCGCATGGCGGCGATGGAGTGGGTGGTGGAGAAGCCCGCGGACCCGGCGCTGCGCTCGCTGTTCGCGGACATCGTGAAGACGGTGGGGCCGCCGGGCGTGCCGGGCGAGTACCGCGCGCTGGCGTGCTGGCCCTCGTACCTGGAGACGGCGTGGCGCCGGCTGAAGCCGCGCATGAAGGACGAGGACTTCCAGCAGGCGGCCGACAGGTTGTTGGAGTCCGCGCGGCGGCGGGCTCGGGGGCTGCCGTACCCGGTGGCGCTGAGCCGCGAGCGGGTGGCGGCGCTGGGGGAGAACGCGGACGCGGTGCTGAAGGTGACGCAGGCGCTGGAGCGTCGCTCACCGGCGTTGTTGTTGAACCTGTCGCGGATGGTGCAGGACGTGCCGGACATGTTGCGGCAGCCGATGCCGGGCGCGTCGCGGCTGGTGCCGGACTGGGTGGCGGCGGAGGAGCTGCGATGAACTGGCGCGAGTGGCAGGAGCGACAAGAGGTGGCGGAGCTGGGCAACCGGTTCCTGAGCTACGTGGACTGGGGCTCCGGGCCGCCGGTGGTGTTGCTGCATGGCATGCCCACGTGGAGCTATCTGTGGAGTGGGATTGCGCAGGGGCTGGCGGTGTCGAACCGGGTGCTGGCGCCGGACCTCTTGGGCTACGGGTTCTCCGACAAGCGGGACAGGTTCGACCGCTCGATAGCGCGACAGGCGGAGGCGGTGGAGGCGTGGCTGGACCGCCTGGGCGTGGTGGACGCGACGGTGGTGGGGCACGACGTGGGCGGCGGCGTGGCGCTGCAGCTCGCGGTGCGCTTCCCCCGGCGGGTGGCGCGGCTGTGTCTGATGGACAGCGTCTGCTACGACGCGTGGCCCAAGGGGTTGATGGCGCAGTTGGGCACGCCGGGGATGGCGCGCAGGCTGACGCCGGAGCGGCTGACGCGCTTCCTGACGCCGGCGCTCAAGCGCAAGGGCTTCGCGACGCCGCAGACGGCGGAGCTGCTGGAGGGGTTGCTGGCGCCGTATGCGACGGAGGTGGGGATGGTGTCGCTGTCACGCGACGCGGTGTCGCTGAACACCAACCACACGCTGGAGCTGGCGTCGAAGCTGAGTCACCTGGCCGTGCCGACGCTGGTGTTGTGGGGCGAGAAGGACGGCCTCTTGCCCGCGAAGTTCGGCGAGCGCCTGGCGTGGGACATCCCCGGCGCGCGGTGGATGAAGGTGCCGCGAGCGGGGCACTTCGTCATGTGGGACGCGCCGCACGCGGTGGCGATGGAGTTGTTCGGCTTCCTGGAAGGGGCGTCGCCGGTGAGCCATGTGACGCGGCGCTCGGTGGCGGAGGAGGTCTGGGGCTCGGCGGCGCCTGTCTGACGGAGGAAGTTGGCGCTCGCTCCCGGGCCGTCGTCGCGCTAGAGGCGCGGGATGCGTGACCGAATCCAGGCGGTGCTCCGCCAACTGGCCCATGCGCCCGAGCTCGAGGCTCGCTGGCTGCACACCCTGTCCCTCATGGAGTTCATCGGAGCGCGGAAGATTTCGCGCACGGTGGCGGACCGTCATCCCTCGCTGGAGGTGCTCGGGCACCTGTCCGACGAGACGCGCCACGCGTTCGCCTTCAAGCGCCTGTCGGCCGAGGTGGCCGGCGGTGAAATCACCACGTTCCTCTGTCCGGAGGCGGCGGGGCGCTACTTCCAGGCGCTGGACCACGAGCTGGCGACGTGGGCCACCGCGCACACCGGCAAGGCCGACGTGTACCTGCACTACCTGCTCACCACGACGACGATTGAGCGCCGCGCCATGGTGCTCTACCCGCTCTACAAGGCGGCCTCGCGCAACGCGAGCGTCCGCGAGGAGCTGGGGCGCGTCGTCACCGAGGAGCAGGGCCACCGCCGCACCATCGAGGACGCGTGCGTGGAGCGCCTCTCCGCGGTGGGGGCCTCGCTGGACGAGGCGCTGGCCCTGGAGGAGCGCCTCTTCGGAGCGTTCATCTCCGAGCTGGAGCCAGTGGTGGCGCGGGAGCTGGCGATGCTCCAGGTCCCCTCGGTCCTCGCGTCTTCCGAGGGCGCGGTGCGGGCGCCTTCCGTCGTGAAGTAGGCTTTCGCGCGGTCGTGAGCTGGAAGGGCCAGACGCTCGTCGAGGAGGAGAAGCGCCTGGAGAAGCGGGACGTGGACTACGACAAGGCCTGCGCCGGGGAGTCGCTCGTCACCAGCACGAGCTTCCCCTCGCGCCACTCCGCGCGCAGGTTGCGGGCCTTGCGCGCGCGCTTGCGGCTCAGCTCCACGCCCACCGCGTCCAGGCCCATGGCGTTGGCCACGGCCAGCGCGGTGCCGTGGCCGCAGAAGGGGTCCACCACGGTGCGCGTGGAGGTGTTCTCCAGGATGAAGCGACAGGCGAGCTGACACGCGTCCACGCCCATGCCGCGCGTCCACGTCACCTCGCCCGCGTCCGCGAGGACATCCGCGGTGGACTTCGCCAGGTCGGGCCGAACGCCGCGCGAGAAGCACAGGAAGTGGGAGTACGCGGGCCGGCCATACGTCACGGTGCCGGGAGTCCGGCGACAGACGACCTTGTGCCAGAGCAGGCCCAGGCCCGTCTCTTCAGCGGCGCGCGAGACGAGGTAACCCTTGTCGACCCAGAGGCCTTCGTCCTTCACGTCCGTCTGGTAGAAGATGGCCACGCCGTCGTCGGGCACGCGCGTCATCACCAGCGCCGCCGCGCGGATGAACCACGCCTTCCACTCGGGCAGGGACAGCGAGGGGAACTCTGACGCGTCGGGCAGGGACGCCACCGCCGAGCACCCCGCGAGCACCGGCTGGGCCGAAAGCCACGTCAGCGCGTCCTCGCAGTGCACCGTGCGTTGGGCCTCGTGTCGAGTGCCGCCCGTCCCGTCCCGTTCATCCGCCATGAGGCGGCGGACTCTGCCAGAGCGGGGCGCTGTTACGTGAGGGACGCTCCCCGCGCCAACCCCACTCATACCCACCGCGAACTCCTACATGGGCCCCTGGAACTCTCCGGAGTGTCATGGCTTGCTTTCGCTCCTGCACATTTCTTCAATACTGCTTTATCCTTTTCGTCTGAGGAGACGACATGAGCACGACTTCCGCATCTGACGGGACTTCGCTTCACTATCGCGTCGTAGGCGAGGGACCGCGCACGGTGGTGTTGGTGCATGGGTGGATGGTGTCGGGTGCGGTGTGGGACTCGATGGTGGAGCGGCTGGACGTGGCGGGGCTGCGGCTGGTGATTCCGGACGCGCGCGGCACGGGGCAGTCGGGGAAGTCGGCGGACGGGCACTCGGTGGAGGGGTTGGCGAAGGA